>JBIIAR010000184.1:0-5224 GCA_044239765.1 Microbacteriaceae bacterium | reverse complement strand
GAATGCCCGTGTCTGCGTTGACGGCGTCGAGCACCTCGCGGGTCTGGAACGCCGTCGACTCCAGGGCAGCACGAGCCAGGTGGGCCTTGTTGACGAAGCGGGTCAGGCCAACGATCGCGCCGCGGGCGTCCGGCCGCCAGTAGGGGGCGAAGAGCCCGCTGAAGGCGGGCACGATGTAGGCGCCGCCGTTGTCGTCAACGCTGAGCGCCAGCTTCTCGACGTCGGAGGCGTGGTTGATGATGCCGAGGTTGTCGCGCAGCCACTGCACGAGAGACCCCGTCACGGCGATGGAGCCTTCGAGCGCATAGTTGGCCGGCTGGTCGCCAATGCGGTAGGCGACGGTGGTCAGCAGCCCGTTGGTCGAGTGCACGATCTGCTCGCCGGTGTTGACGATGAGAAAGTTGCCGGTGCCGTAGGTGTTCTTCGCGCCCCCGGTGTGGAACGCGGCCTGGCCGAACGTGGCGGCCTGCTGGTCGCCGAGGATTCCGGCGATCGGCACCTCGCGCAGCACGCTCGACGACTCGACCGTGCCGTAGACCTCGGAGGAGCTCGCGATGCGCGGCAGAAGGGAACGGGGGATGTCGAAAGCGGCAAGCAGATCGTCGTCCCAGTCGAGGGTCTCTAGGTCCATCAGCAGCGTGCGCGACGCGTTGGTGACGTCGGTCACGTGCTCGCCGCCGTCCGGCCCGCCGGTGAGGTTCCAGGTCACCCAGGTGTCGGTGGTGCCGAAGAGCAGCTCGCCCTTCTCAGCACGCTCTCGGACGCCCTCGACATTCTCGAGGATCCAGACGATCTTGGTGCCGGCGAAGTAGGTGCTGAGGGGCAGGCCGGTCTGCTGCTTGAATCGGTCCACGTTGCCATCGGCCAGGCGGTCGACGATCGCCTGCGTGCGGGTGTCCTGCCACACGATGGCGTTGTAGACGGGATCGCCGGTTTCCCTGTCCCAGACGACGGTCGTCTCGCGCTGGTTGGTGATACCGACCGCAGCGACGTCGTGGCGGGTGATGTCGGCGCGTGAGAGTGCCTGGCCGATGACGTCGCGCGTGTTGGTCCAGATCTCTGCGGGATCGTGCTCGACCCATCCGGCCTGGGGGAATATCTGCTCGTGCTCCACCTGCCCGGTTGCCACCACGCTGCCCGCGTGGTCGAAGACGATCGACCGCGTGCTGGTGGTTCCCTGGTCGATTGCGACAACGTACTTAGGCAAGGTCGGCTCCTTCGATGGCAATGCTGTAGCTAACGCTACGGGTCTCGCCGGGCGCGAGCAGCTCGATGCCCGGCAGTGTCGTGATGTCGCCGTCGAAGCCCTGCGGCGCGGGGTAGCCCGTCCACGGCTCGAGGCAGACGAAGTCGGCGCCCTGCGACTTGCTCCAGATGCCGAGCACGCGAAAGTCGTCGTAGTGCATGGTCAGGCGTGCAGCTCCCGGAGCGGTGTAGGTGACAGCACGGGGCTCGAGGTCGTCAAACAGAAGGGCATCTTCGGCAAAGTAGTGCTTCAGCAGGGGGAGGCGGCCGTCGAGCGCGGGGGAGGGGATGCGCCCGGGCCGCAGCCCGTTGACCGCCTGCCGCATGGTCTCGCCGCCCCGCGACCACGACACCTCGTGCTCGCCGGTGGAACCGGGAAGCGGCCAGCGAAACGCGGGGTGGCCGCCCAACAGGTAGGGCAGCGGCTCGTCGCCCTCGTTGGTGACGTCGTGCGAGACGGTCAGGCGGTCGGTGACGGCAAAGGAGATGCGAAGGCGAAACTCGAACGGATACTGCGCGCCCGTCGCCTCTGAGGCCCGCAGTTCGAAGGCCGCTGGCCCGATCACCTCCCACTCGGTGCGGCGTGCGAAGCCGTGCGACGGAATCTCGTACCGCTGCCCGTTGTGCTGCAGCACGTTGTTCGGCAGCCCAGAGATCAGGGGAAAGAGCACGGGCGCTGACCAGTTCCACGGGTCGCCAGCGCCCCAGAGGTACTCAACTCTGTCGTGCCGCAGTGAGCGAAGCTGCGCGCCGTGGGAGTCAATCTGGGCAGTGAGCGCGCCGTTGCCGATCGTGTGGAGGCTCATCGGTTCGGGGTGCGCCACCGCGGCAGGATGATCCAGAGCGCGACCACCGCAGCGCTGATGATGCTCGCGGCGATGATGGCGGCCACGTGACCAACGACGAAGTCGAAGACGAAGCTTGTCACGCCGATCGCGAGCAGTCCGACGACTATCACCTCGGTGAACAGCAGCCGGTTGCCGAGTTTGACGACATGCGCCTTCGCACCCTGACGAAAGTAGGTGCGGTGCAGGATCACCGGCGCGAGGCCGATGATGGTGCTGACGCCGGCGAAGACCACGAGCAGCAGGTAGAGGTCGAGCTGCAGCGGGGTGAGCTCCTCGAATCGCTGCTGAAAAGCGATGGCGAGAAGGAACGCGCTGACGATCTGGGTGCCGGTCTGGGTGACCCGCAGCTCTTGCAGCAGCTCCGCCCAGTTGCGGTCAAGCCGCTTCTCCTCGGCTTCGGGGTCAAGGTCGGTGTGCTCAATCGGTTTTCGGGCCATGGGTCAACTGTGACGCACGATCGCAGCCGCGTCTAACTGGTTGACAGGGCCGCGACGTAGAACCAGCGGCCCTGCTCTTTGACGAAGGAGCTCAGCTCGCGCTGGCTGCCGCCGCGGTAGAAGGCCTCGAACTCGACGGTGCCGGTGGAGTCGAGCGGGCCGCCCTTGGTGGTCGCCAGAATGTCGAGGCGGTACCAGCGGATGCCGTCATCCAGCTCCATTGCAGCGGGCCGCGTCGACGCGTGCCAGGTCTCGACCAGGTAGGCCGCGTTGCCCGTCGCGAAGGCGCTGTATCGCGAGCGCATGAGCGCCTCGGCGGTCGGGGCCGGCGTGCCCGCGTGGAAGCGACCGCAGCACTCCTCATAGGGAAGTCCACTGAGACAGGGGCAGCGCATCCCGCAAGAATACTGCCGAGAAGCCAACGTGAGAACGTGTCATAGACTGACCCGTGAGCCGCACAAAGGAGTGGATTGATGGCTGGATTCGCATCCTTTCTCTTCGGACTTCGCGTGCAGCAGCCGGGGGAGTACCGCCGCCTCCAGCGCATCCGCCGCAGCATCTACACAACCGTCGCCACGCTGCAGGCCGAGGTCATCCGCTCTGCGGAGCCGATCCCTTTCGAGCAGCTCGACAGATCAGCCTTTGTGCCTCTGCGCACCGGCGCCAGCCTCGGCAAGGTCTTCGACTGCGCCTGGCTGCGCATCACCGGCGAGGTGCCCGCTGCTGGCACCGAGAACGTCGAGGTGCAGCTCGGCATTCGCGGCGAGGGACTCGCCTTCGCGACTGACGGCGCGCTTCTCGACTCGGTGAGCACTGTCTTTCAGCAGGCGGATCTGCCTCACAGTGGCGGAAAGTACCGCCCGGTGAGAAACGTGGACCTCTCGACCGGCCACGTCGAGTTCTATGCCGACGTGACCTACAACGGCTTCATCCTCTACGAGGTGGGCCGACCGGCTTTCCACGGAGCGAGGCTCGTCACACGCGACCCGCAGGCCTACGCGCTGTTCTACGACTACCTGACGTTGCTCGTTCTGGCAGGAGCGACGGAGGATGTGGCGCTGGAGAACGAACTGCGGACCGCGCTGAAGGCGTCGTACACGGCCTTTCTCGCGAAGGACCTCGACGGGGCTCGATCCGCCCTGCGACCGCACCTCGTCAGGCCGTCAGACAGCGACTTCACCTACAGCGCCATCGGCCACGGGCATCTCGACATGGCGTGGCTCTGGCCGTTGCGCGAGACGCGCCGCAAGTCCGCTCGCACCTACGTGCGCGCCCTCAACACGATTGACGAGCGGGCGGAGTACATCTACGGCACCAGCCAGCCGCAGCAGATGCTGTGGATGAAGCAGCGGCATCCAGCCCTGTTCGAACGGCTGCGCGAGGCGGTCGCGGCCGGTCGCGTCGAGATCCAGGGCTCGTTCTGGGTGGAGCCCGACACCAACCTGCCGTCGGGGGAGTCCCTCGTTCGCCAGGCTGTCGTCGGCCGCCGCTTTCTGCAACAGGAGTTCGACCTCACCGACGAGCAGCTGCGGCTCTGCTGGCTGCCCGACACCTTCGGCTACAACGGCAACCTTCCGCAGATTCTGCGCAAGAGCGGCATGGACTGGTTTCAGACCATCAAGCTCGCATGGAACAAGGTCAACGACTTTCCGCACCGCAGCTTTCACTGGGAAGGCATCGACGGGTCTAGCGTGCTCGTGCACATGCCGCCAGAGGGCGACTACAACAGCCGCGGCGCGGCAGACGGACTGCTCACCGGCTTGGCGAAGTACCCAGAGCGGGCGCTCAACGCCGCCCTTCTCGTCTACGGATCGGGCGACGGCGGCGGGGGACCGGGCGAGATCCACCACGAGGTCACCACTCGCGAGCGCAGTCTCTACGGACTCCCCAAGGTCGAGCAGTCGACGGCAAGCGACTTCTTTCGCCACCTAGAGACCCTCAAGGTCGATCACGTGCACCGGGGCGAGCTCTACCTCGAGACCCACCAGGGCACCTACACGACACAAGGTGCGATCAAGCGGCACAACCGCCTCGTCGAGCGCCAGCTGCACGAGGTCGAGGCGCTGGCGGTGTTCACCGGCAATGACAGCCGGCCCGTGCTCGAGCAGCGCTGGCGCGAGGTGCTGCTCAACCAGTTTCACGACATCATTCCGGGCTCGTCGATCCAGCGGGTCAACCGTGAGGCGGTCGAGACCTATGAGCGCATCGAGGCCTCGCTCGAGGACTACGCGGGCTCGCTCGTCGCCCAGCTGCCTGCCGGCTCCGAGCTCACCGCGCTCAACCTGACCGGCTTCGCGCGCAGCGAGCCGGTCAAGGTCGACGACGCCTGGTTCCACGCCGAGGTGCAGCCCTATGCGGCATCCGTGCTCACCGCGGCCCGCGTTGGCGGCCTGAGCTTCACAGATACCTCCCTGAGCAACGGTGACCTCACCGTGCGCTTCGGCGCGAGCGGCGAGATCGTCTCGTGCACCGACGGGGCCGGCGCAGAGTACGCCCGTGACGGGCTCAACCGGCTCACCATCCACAAAGACCCCTACGTCTGGCCGTTCAACGCCTGGGACATCGACGTCGACTACTTCGAGAAGAAGCCGCGCACGCTCACGATGCAGCATGTGCGCAGCTACATTGACGGCCCGACCGTGGTGCGGGTGCAGCAGCACCGCTCGCGCTCCGTGACGATCGAGCAGCGCGTCA
>JBIIAR010000238.1:0-4183 GCA_044239765.1 Microbacteriaceae bacterium | reverse complement strand
CGGCTCTACCGGCTACAGCGCACCAACCAAGGAGCAAGCGTGAGTGACAGCCCATTCGGCGAGGCAATCGTCGACGACGCCAAGTCCGCCCCGATTGACCGCGCCACCAACGGCCCGCTCGACGAGAGCGAGGCGAATGCGGTTCGCCCCTACGTCGACCTCGGAGGAGTGAAGATCCTTCCGCGCAACGACCTCCAGCTGCGGCTGGAAGTGGAGGAGGGCAGCAAGCGCGTCGTCGCGGTCGCCCTCGACTACGCGGGCTCCACGCTGCAGGTGCAGCCTTTCGCCGCACCCCGCAACAGCGGTCTCTGGCACGAGATCCGCCAGCAGATCGTCGACCAGATCCACAAGCAGGGCGGAACCACGCGCATCGTCAGCGGCACTTTCGGCCCGGAGGTGCAGGCGCAGATTCCCGTGACGACCCCAGGCCAGCCGCAGGGCAGCCGCCTGGCCCGGTTCGTCGGCGTCGATGGGCCGCGCTGGTTTCTTCGCGGCGTCATCGCCGGCGACGCGATCATCAACCCCGAGTCGGCATCCAAGGTCGAGGAGCTTTTTCGCAGCATCGTCGTCGTGCGCGGCACGACGCCGATGCCCCCGAGGGACCTCATCCCGCTGCACATGCCCAACACCGGCGCTCCGGCCGACGCGCCCGCATGACCGACGAGCAGCCGAACGTCAACGAGGCGCTGGCCAACGCTGTTCGCAAGTCGAGCATCTCGAGCGTTGCCTCTGGTGACATGCCGACCGGCGCGGCAATCGTGGCCTCGATCGGCGGCGTGCGCGGTCTTGTCGAGTCGATCCTGCCGAGCTTCGTCTTTCTCATCGTCTACCTCATCACGAAGGACGTCTGGCTCTCGGCACTCGTGCCCGTCGGCGTTGCCGTGCTGTTCATCATTGTGCGTGTCGCGACCAAGCTGCCCGTTGGCCCCGCGGTCACGGGTGCGGTCGGAGTCGGAATCACAGCGGCCCTGGCGATCGTCACCGGGCGCGCGGAGAACAACTTCGTGCTCGGAATCCTCACCAATGCCGGCTACCTCGTGGCCATGCTCGTCAGCCTTGTCGTACGGCGTCCGCTGATCGGCGTCATCGTCGGGCTGCTCATGGGGGAGCGGGCCGCCAACTGGCGACAGGAGCCCCGACGCTACCGGGTGCTCACTCTGGTCACGTGGGTCTGGGTTGCCCTCTTCGGCATCCGTCTCGTCATCGAGGTGCCGCTCTACCTCGCGGGCAATGTCGCTGGTCTTGCGATCGCGAAGCTCATTCTCGGCGTGCCGCTCTACGCGGTCGTGCTCTGGGTGACCTGGCTGCTGGTGCGCTCGGTCTTCCCGCCAGAGGCCGTCGATTCCGAGGGCGCGCCGTCAAAAGTATCTTGACGTCAAGATATATACTTGGGTCTATCGACCTCGCGCAGGCTTAGGCTTACCTTGCTGGCAGGGCTGCCTGCTGGCGGCGAGGATTGAGCGCGCGCCCCTAAAAAGGCCTAGGCAGCAAGGGAGACGGCCACCATGACCGCAATTGACAGCTTCGGATCCAAGCAGACGCTCACCGTCGAGGGAACCGACTACGAGGTATTCCGGGTCGACACCGTCCCCGGGTACGAGAAGCTTCCGTTCAGCCTCAAGGTGCTGCTCGAGAACCTGCTGCGCACCGAGGATGGCGCCAACGTCACCAAGGAGCACATCGCCGCGCTCGGCGCCTGGGTTCCGACCTCGGAGCCCGACACCGAGATTCAGTTCACCCCCGCCCGCGTCGTCATGCAGGACTTCACCGGCGTGCCCTGCATCGTCGACCTCGCCACCATGCGTGAGGCCGTCGCAGAGCTCGGGGGAGACCCGACCAAGATCAACCCGCTCTCGCCGGCCGAGATGGTCATCGACCACTCGGTCATCGCCGACCTGTTCGGCACAGAGAACGCCCTCGAGCGCAACGTCGAGATCGAGTACGAGCGCAACGGCGAGCGCTACCAGTTCCTGCGCTGGGGCCAGACTGCCTTCGACGACTTCAAGGTCGTGCCCCCGGGAACCGGCATCGTGCACCAGGTCAACATCGAGTACCTCGCCCGCGTCACCTACACGCGCACCGTCAACGGCGTGCTGCGCGCCTACCCCGACACCTGCGTCGGCACCGACTCGCACACGACGATGGTCAACGGCCTCGGCGTGCTCGGCTGGGGCGTCGGCGGCATCGAGGCCGAGGCTGCGATGCTTGGCCAGCCTGTCTCCATGCTGATCCCGAAGGTCGTCGGCTTCAAGCTCAGCGGCGCGATCCCCACCGGCGTCACCGCGACGGATGTCGTGCTCACCATCACCCAGCAGCTGCGCAAGCACGGTGTCGTCGGCAAGTTCGTCGAGTTCTACGGTGAGGGCGTCGCCCAGGTGCCGCTCGCCAACCGCGCCACCATCGGCAACATGAGCCCCGAGTTCGGCTCGACCGCCGCCATGTTCCCGATCGACGACGTCACCCTCGACTACCTTCGGCTCACCGGCCGCACCGAGGAGCAGGTCAAGCTCGTCGAGGCCTACTCGAAGGTGCAGAAGCTCTGGCACGACCCCGCGGTCGAGCCCGTGTTCAGCGAGTACCTCGAGCTCGACCTCGCGACCGTGGTTCCGTCGATCGCCGGTCCGAAGCGTCCCCAGGACCGCGTCGAGCTGAGCAACGCGAAGAGCCAGTTCGAGATCGACCTCAACGCGTACGCGTCGGTTGACCACTCCAAGGTCGACGCGGCGATCGAGGGAAGCTTTCCGGCATCCGACCCGAATGGCCTGACCCCGGAAGACGAGGAGTCGGCCCACGAGTTCTCGCACGCGAGCCACAGCCCGTCCCTCGTCTCGCACCCGACCCGTGTCACCCTCGAGAGCGGTGAGAAGTTCACCCTCGACCACGGTGCCGTCGCGATCGCGGCCATCACCAGCTGCACCAACACGTCGAACCCCTCCGTCATGCTCGCCGCCGGCCTTCTGGCGCGCAACGCGAGCAAGAAGGGCCTCAAGGCCAAGCCGTGGGTCAAGACCACGCTCGCCCCCGGGTCCAAGGTCGTGACGGACTACTACGAGAAGGCCGGACTGACCAGCTATCTCGAAGACCTCGGCTTCTACACCGTCGGCTACGGCTGCACGACCTGCATCGGCAACTCGGGCCCGCTGCTCGAGGAGGTCTCGGCTGCCGTCAACGCGAGCGATCTCGCGGTCACCGCGGTGCTCTCTGGCAACCGCAACTTCGAGGGTCGAATCAACCCCGACGTCAAGATGAACTACCTTGCTTCGCCGCCCCTCGTCATCGCCTACGCGCTGGCCGGCTCGATGAACTTCGACTTCGAGAAGGATGCCCTCGGCACCGACCCGGACGGCAACGACGTGTTCCTCGCCGACATCTGGCCCGACGCCGCTGAGGTGCAGTCCACCATCGACTCGTCGATCGACACCGACATGTTCACCCACGAGTACGCGGGTGTCTTCGACGGCGACGAACGCTGGCGTTCGCTGCCGACCCCGACCGGCTCGACCTTCGAGTGGGACTCCGAGTCGACCTATGTGCGCAAGCCCCCGTACTTCGACGGCATGACGATCGAGACGACCCCGGTCAGCGACATCGCGGGTGCCCGCGTTCTCGCCGCCCTTGGCGACTCTGTCACGACCGACCACATCAGCCCGGCCGGCAACATCAAGGCCGACAGCCCCGCGGGCAAGTACCTCGACGAGCACGGCATCGCGCGCATCGACTACAACTCCTACGGATCGCGCCGCGGCAACCACGAGGTCATGATTCGCGGAACCTTCGCGAACATCCGCCTCAAGAACCAGCTGCTCGACGGCGTCGAGGGCGGCTACACCCGTGACTTCACCAAGCCGGATGCACCGCAGTCGTTCATCTACGACGCCAGCCAGAACTACCAGGCCGCGGGCACGCCCCTCGTCATCTTCGGTGGCAAGGAGTACGGCTCCGGCTCGTCGCGTGACTGGGCGGCCAAGGGCACCTCGCTGCTCGGCGTCAAGGCGGTCATCACCGAGAGCTTCGAGCGCATTCACCGCTCCAACCTCATCGGCATGGGCGTTGTGCCGCTGCAGTTCCCGACCGGTGAGAGCTGGGCGTCGCTCGGCCTTGACGGCACCGAGGAGGTCTCGATCTCTGGGCTAGAGGCGCTGAACGACGGCGTCACTCCCAAGACCGTGCGCGTTGTCGCTGC
>JBIIAR010000183.1:0-5275 GCA_044239765.1 Microbacteriaceae bacterium | reverse complement strand
GCCGGTGGCGAAGCCGCACAGCCGTTCATCGGCGTCAACGGCTTCTTCCTCAGCAGCAAGAGCACCAACGCTCTCGCCGCCACGCAGTTCATCGTCAACTACCTCTCGACCGAGGCCGTGCAGACGGCTCTCTACGAGATCGGCGGACGCCCGCCGGCACTGACCGCAGCGTACGAGGCGGCCGCAGCAGCCGACCCCGACATCGCCGCACTCGGCGCCATCGGGCAGGGCGGCGTTCCGATGCCGGCCATCCCCGAGATGGGCTCCGTCTGGGCTGACTGGGGCAGCGCAGAGCTGGCGCTGATCAAGGGCGAGGGTGACCCGACCGAGGTCTGGAACACCGCCGTCGCCAACATCCAGGCGAAGATCGCCGGTTAGCACCACCGTGAGGTGGGGGTCGGCAGTGGTCGGCCCCCACCTCACGCACGCATCGAGAGGCAACCCATGACGACGTCCCCCACCCTTCGGCCACCCCGGCGCCGCGGCCTCAGCGGCCTGATCACCAAGATCGTTCTTCTCGGCCTGGTCGACGCCTTCGGCGTGCAGGCCCTGCTCACCCTGTTCTTTCTGCAGGAGTGGCTGCTCTTCGGCATCGCCATCGTCGTGCTCGCCGTCATCAACTACATCTACCTCGTGCCCGGTGCCCTGCCCGCGAAGTACCTCACGCCCGGGCTCTTCTTTCTGGCGATCTTTCAGGTGTTCGTCGTCATCTTCACCGGCTACATCGCCTTCACGAACTACAGCGACGGCCACAACAGCGACAAGGACGACGCGATCCTCTCGATCGTGCAGGTCGCCCAGAAGCGCGTGCCCGACAGCCCCCAGTACCAGGTCAGCGTTCTGCGGCAGGGCCCGGAGTACTACCTGCTCGTCACCGACCCCGACGGCAAGGTCGAGCTCGGCAGCAACGACCAGCCCCTCAGCCCGGTGGATGACGCCGAGACCGACTTCACCGGCAAGGCAACCGGCGTAGACGGTTACGACACCCTCAACCTCAACGACATCGTGGCCAACCAGGACGAGATTCTCGCCCTCAGCGTGCCCTTCTCCGACGACCCGAACTCGGGCTCGGTGCGCACGGCCGACGGCATCAACGGCTACGTGTTCACGTCGTCCCTCATCTATGACGAGAAGGCCGACACCTTCACCGACGCCGACAACGGCGCGGTCTACACCGACAACGGATACGGCTCGTATGAGAACGAGGACGGCAAGCAGCTGACCCCCGGCTGGCGCGTCAACGTCGGCATCGACAACTTCGTCAAGGCCTTCACCAACGACCAGGTCGGCCCGCCGCTGCTGCGCGTCATTCTGTGGACCTTCATCTTCGCGATCCTCTCGGTCGCGACGACCTTCGCCCTCGGTCTCTTTCTGGCGCTGGTGTTCAACGACCCGCGCATTCGGTTCAAGAAGATCTACCGCATCCTCATCATCCTTCCCTACGCCTTCCCGGCATTCCTCAGCGGCCTCGTCTTTGCCGGCCTGCTCAACCCGGAGTTCGGGTTCGTCAACCAGGTGATCTTCGGCGGGCTCGAGATACCGTGGCTGAGCGATCCGTGGCTGGCGAAGTTCAGCGTGCTGCTGCTCAACCTCTGGCTCGGCTACCCCTACATGTTCCTCATCTGCACGGGGGCGCTGCAGTCCATTCCCGAAGAGCTCACCGAGGCCGCCCGCGTCGACGGGGCAAGCCCCTGGCGTGTGGTGCGCTCGATCAAGCTGCCGCTGCTTCTGGTGTCCGTTGCCCCGCTGCTCATCGCGAGCTTCGCGTTCAACTTCAACAACTTCAACGTCATCTACATGCTCACCAAGGGCTGGCCGCGGTTCAGTGACACGACGCTCGACATCGGAGCGACGGACATCATGATCACCCTCGTCTACAAGGTCGCCTTCGGCGGTGGCGGCGGCCGTGACTACGGCCTTGCCAGCGCCTTCTCGATTCTCATCTTCGTCATCGTGGCCACCGTCTCGGCGATCGCGTTCAAGCGCACCCGCGCACTGGAGGACGTCTACTAATGACTGACACTCTCATCCCCATTCCGCGCCGCTCGATGGGCTTCAAGAAGTGGTTTCAGCAGGTGGGATGGCGGCACCTCGTCGGCGTCATCGCGGTGCTGTTCTCGATCTTCCCGCTGCTGTACGTGCTGTCGGTCTCGCTCAACCCGATCGGCACCCTGACGGGGTCGAACGAGCTGTTCCGTGCCTTCGACCTCGCCAACTACATCAAGCTGTTCAGCAACCCCGACGCCCCGTTTCTCAAGTGGTTCCTCAACACCCTGCTCGTCGGCACGATCTCGGGCGTCGGCTCGGTCTTTCTCGGGGCGCTCGCCGCCTACGCCTTCAGCCGCATGCGCTTCGTCGGCCGCCGCGTCGGGCTGCTCAGCCTGCTACTCGTGCAGATGTTCCCGCAGTTCCTGGCCGTCACCGCGATCTTCCTGCTCATGGTGACGATCAGCGACATCTGGCCGCAGCTCGGCCTCGGCACGCACGCCGGCCTGATCCTCATCTACCTCGGTGGAGCGCTCGGCGTGAACACCTTCCTCATGTACGGCTTCTTCAACACCGTGCCGACGTCAATCGACGAGGCGGCGAAGATCGACGGGGCCAGCCACGCGCGCATCTTCTTCACGATCATCCTTCGGCTGGTCATGCCGATCCTCGCGGTGGTGGGGCTGCTGTCGTTCATCAGCGCGGCGGGGGAGTTCGTCATCGCCAGCGTGATCCTCACCGACCCCGACTCGCAGACCCTCGCGGTCGGCCTCTACACCTTCATCTCGCAGTTCCAGTCGAAGAACTGGGGCGTATTCAGCGCCGGGGCGGTGATCTCGGCTATTCCGATCGTTACGCTGTTCCTATTCCTGCAGAAGTACATCGTCAGTGGCCTCACGGCCGGATCGGTTAAGTAGCTTGGCGCTTGCTCCGCACCACGACGGTTCCCCGCTCTACGTCTCCACCCCTGCCCCCGAGCTCGGCGACACCGTGCAGGTGCGCGTGCGGGTTCCCCAGGCGATGGGCGCCGTCACGGCGGTGAGAACGCGCAGCAATCCCGACCACGAGCCGGTCTACACGGATGCGACGCTCATCCACTCAGAGGGCGGCTGGGACTGGTACCAGGCTCCCGTCGTCGTCGAGAACCCGGTGCACGGCTACCGCTTCTTCCTCAGCTTCGCCGACGGCAGCTACGGCTACCTCAACGCGGCCGGCTACTCCACGGGTGAGCTGCTCGACCTCGAGGACTTCAAGCTCGTGGCCTACCCCGAGCCGCCGCTGTGGGCGAAGTCGACCGTCATGTACCAGGTCTTTCCCGATCGGTTCGCGCGGTCATCCGCTGCGGATGGACGCGAGCTGCCGATCTGGGCGGAGCCCGCCCAGTGGACCGACGAGCCGGTCAACATCGGCCCGTCGACGCCGCGGCAGTTCTACGGCGGCGACCTGCTCGGCATCGAAGAGAAGCTCGACCACCTTGTCGACCTCGGCGTGACGATGATCTACCTGACGCCGATCTTTCCGGCGCACTCCAACCACCGGTACGACGCGCTGTCGTTTGCCGAGGTCGACCCGCTGCTCGGCGGCGACGACGCGCTGATCAGCCTGGTCGAGGCGGCGCACGCCCGCGGGCTCAACGTCATCGGTGACCTCACCTCGAATCACTCGGGCGACGCCCACGAGTGGTTCACCTCGTCGCACCTCACGCCGGGCGCGCCAGAGAGCGAGTTCTACTACTGGCTCGACGACGAGCAGAAGAGCTACGTCTCGTGGCTCGGCGTGCCGTCGCTGCCGAAGTTCAACTGGAAGTCGACCGAGCTGCGTCGCCGCTTCATCGAGGGCCCCGACTCGATCGTGGCCAAGTGGCTGGGTGAGCCCTACAACCTCGACGGGTGGCGCATCGACGTCGCCAACATGACCGGCCGCTACCTCGACGAGGACCTCAATGCCGAGGTGCGCCAGATCGTGCGCACGACGATGCTCGACGTGAAGCCCGACACGATCCTGCTCGGCGAGTCGACCAACGACGCGTCGAGCGACTTTCAGGGCGACGCGTGGCACGGCGCGATGACCTACGCCAACTTCACGCGACCGCTGTGGGGCTGGCTGTCGAAGCGGGTGGAGAAGAGCTGGTTCTTCGGCATCCCCACCGGCACGATCCCCGCCTACACGGGCCGCGAGTTTCACGAGTCGCACATTCGCTTCGCCGCGGGCTTTCCGTGGCGAACACGCCTGCACAACATGAACGCCCTCGACACGCACGACACCGCACGCTTTCGCACCTCGGCGCTCGACGGCGCCGTGCCGGTGGCCTTCGGCATGTCGGTGACACTGCCCGGAATCCCGGTGATCTTCGCCGGCGATGAGTTCGGGCTCGTCGGGGACGACGGCGAGCACTCGCGCTCCCCGTTGCCGTGGGGTGCGCTCGACGAGCAGGGGCTCGCCAGCGAGACGGTTGCGCTGTACTCGCAGCTGATCGCCCTTCGTCGTGACCATGTCGCACTCAACCAGGGCGGCATCCGCTGGCTTCTTGTCGACGACGATGTGCTGGTCTACATTCGCGAGGCACCCGACGAGAGCGTGCTGTGCCTTGCCGCTCGTGCCGACTTCGATGTCGCGCTCGAGCTGCCCGAGCTGACCGCGCTCTACGGCTCCGTCAACACCGAGCAGACGGATGCCGGCACCCGACTGCACGGCACCGGCCCCGCCTTCGCGGCGTGGTCGCTGCGATCGCCGCAGCTGCCGTCGTTCTAGCGGGCGGGTACAGCCGCTGACCCCGTAATGTCCTCCCAAAGGATGACTCAGGTATTGCACGGGGTCGCGTAACCTCGTCGAAGACGCTGTCCGGCTCAGCGTCCCGAACCACCTGGAGCACCCCATGCCTCGACGCCCGTCTGCCATCGCGCCCATTGCCCTCGTTCTCGGCATCGGACTCACCCTCAGCGCCTGCTCCGCCATCGGCGGTGCACCCGAGCTCGATCCGGAGAAGAGCCCGCTGGCCGAGTACATGTCGGCCTTCTACGGCGAGCAGGACCAGGACTTCTACGACGAGCAGGCGAAGAAGACCGAGGAGCTCGTCGCGGAGTGCATGAATGACGATGGCTGGGAGTACCTTCCCGTCGACCAGACGCAGTACAGCAGCGGGGTCGAGTACGACGCCGAGGAGCGCAACACCGAGAAGTGGGTCGCGACCTATGGCTACGGAGTCAACCTCACCCAGGAGGAGCAGGAGGAGATGTACGGCTCGCCAGAGGAGTACGTCGACCCCAACCAGGAGTATGTCTCGTCGCTC
>JBIIAR010000182.1:0-5296 GCA_044239765.1 Microbacteriaceae bacterium | reverse complement strand
GAACAGCCCGAGGGCGACGGTGCCGACCACGATCGCCCACAGCAGCACCACGCCGCCCGGGGCATCCGCGACAGCGCCGAAGGCTCCGCTCTGATCGGCCGACGCGTTGCCGCCGAAGGCCACCTGCAGGGCGAGGATGCCGATCAGCACGTGCAGAACGCCGTTGGCCGCGTAGCCGGCGCGCACGAGCACGCGAAAGACGTCATTGTTCGCGAGGCCGCGGGCGGCACGGCGGGTGGTTGCTGTCTTGGTCATTCCCTCACGGTAGGCGAGGCGGCATCCGTTCGGTTGCGGTTGACTTTCGCGGTGAACCTCGGTTACGCGATGTCCGCCAGGTCGTCGAGCGCCGGCACCTGCCCCTTGACGAGCTTGGTGCGCGCCTCGTCGAGCGGCACCCAGCGCACCTCGTCGATCTCGGGGAAGGTGTGCATGCGCCCCGTGCCGCGCGGCCACTCAACCGTGATCGGCTCGCTGACAACGGTGTCGACCTCGAGGTCGCTCTCGCCGACGAAGATCGTCACCACCTTGCCGCTCGAGTAGCGAAAGTCGCCGAGCAGCCGGTAGTCGATCGCAGGCGCGGCGACGCCGATCTCCTCCTCGAACTCGCGGATCGCGGTGTCGAGAAGATCCTCACCACCCTCGACGAGACCCTTCGGAATTGACCACGCGCCGTCGTGCTTGCGCGCCCAGAAAGGTCCGCCCATGTGACCGATGAACACCTCAAGGCTGCTCTGGCCCCAGCGGTAGAGCAGAATTCCGGCGCTGCGATCCTTCGAGGTGGCCATGAGGTTCAGCCTATGCTGCTAGACCAGTTCGACCGGCGACCCGTAGTCAGCAACGCGCACGTCGGTGGTGAGCAGCACGATCCCCTCTACCCGCGCTTGGGCCACCTGAATGCGATCGAACGGATCCCGGTGCAGTTCGGGCAGATCGAGCGTCGCGAGCGTGTGGTCACTCTCGATCGCAAGCTCGGCGTAGCCGTTCTCGAGCAGGCCGCGGCGAAGAAGGCGCGCGTCTGCGCTGAAGTCTGCGCGACCGAGCCGAGACTTGATGGCCACCTCCCAGATGGATGCGGCGCTGAACATGAGGCCGCTCGTCGGATCGTTGATGATCGTGGCCGCGCGAGTGCTGAGTCGTTCTGGGGCAGCTGAGGCCCAGAGCAGTAAGTGGGTGTCGAGGAGAAAGATCACTCGAAGCTCTGCGCGATCTCGTTGTCGCCCATGGTGTCGAAATCGTCGGGCACGGCTATGCGACCGACGAGAAACCCGGTGCGTCGTGGTGTTGTCGGCGCGTCAAGCGGGCTCAGTCTCGCGACCGGAGTGCCCGACTTGGCAATGACCACGGTGTCGCCTGCCGCTACCTGTTCGAGCAGCTTCGAGAAGTGCGTCTTGGCATCATGCACGTTCACGGTCTTCATCAGGCTCCTTGGTGGACTAAGTGTGATTAGTCTATTCTGCTCTCGAGAAACCTGCGCACCACGGGATCAGTTGTCAGCGAGATCGCCTTGGCGTACGCGTCACGCGCGTCGAGCCCGGCGGCAGCCAGCAGGTGTGCCCGCGTCGCCCACGCCGGCTGGAATCGGTCGGCCGTGCTGCCGAGTGCGTCGAGGTAGGCGAGGCCGTCGGCCGGCGGCAGCACCGACGCGAGCGAGACGTGCGCGCCGAGTGATGACGAGCCAGCTAGGGCGCGATCGACACGAATCGCTGAAGCTCACCCCGCAGCTCTGCCATGCGTGCTCGGTGCGTGGGCGAACCACCCACGTGCCCCTCGAACAGCATCGCGGTGAAGCCGACGATCTGGTTCTGCCAGTCGATATCGAGCTGCACGGTCGCCTGCGCCGCGCTGCTGTCTCCGCCGTTCAGCCGCACCGACCGAAGAATGGATGTCGGCAGACTCACCACGCGCCCCGGCGGCGAGTTGCCGCGCCAGACCGCGATCTCGCCAGCGGACACACTCACCGCGAGTGGACGCCGCTCCCTCTCAAGCGGCGGCAGCGGCGGCACCGTCGTTGCCCGCAGGTGGTTGAGCTGCGTGAGCACGACCGGCGACTCGTAGATGCCGAAGACGACGGCCCCGGGCGAGAGCCGCTGCACGGCCTCCCACTGCCGCGACCGAAAACGCACCTGCGCGTTGCGCAGCACGACGGTGGTGATCACGAAGAGCGCGACGATGACTGCGAGGGCGATCAGCGCAGCAGTCATGATGTGAGAAAGGCTATCGCCGCGTCTCTGAAGTGCCGGCTGGTCGGGGCATTGAAGTGGTTTCTGCCGGGAATCTCGAAGAAAGACCCCTGGGGAGCCGCGGTCGACAGCGCGCGTGACTTCTCGAGAATCGCGTCATCGCTGCCGGTCGCGAAGAGCACGGGCTGCAGCGGCGGGTTCTCTGGCAGTGGCTGGGCTCCACCGCGCATACCCTCGACGAGGGCGACAAGCGCCTCGAGGTCGTTGCCGCGGATGCCGCTGGCCATCTGCACATAGGCGCCGGTCAGGCGGTCGGTGACCGGCGATCCGTCGGCAATGTAAGCGCGCGCCTGGTCGACTTGAAAGCGCGTCAGCGGATCGCCGTCGGGGATTCCGCCGAGAACGGCGCGGCTGACGCGATCGGGCAGCTCGAGCGAGGCGTGCCAGCCGACCCGCGCGCCGAGCGAGTAGCCGACGATGCTGCACTCGTTGACCATGTAGGCGTCCATGACGGCGAGCAGGTCGGCGACGAGCAGATCCATCGTGTACTTCGCCGGGTCGTGCGGCTTCGAGCTGTCGCCGTGCCCGCGCTGGTCGATGGCGATGACCCGAAAGCCGGCACGTAGCAGGTCGCGCACCCAGCCGGTGTGGTGCCAGTTGAGCAGGCCGCTCGAGGCGAAGCCGTGCACGGCCATGACCACGGGGGAGTCCATGTCGCCGAAGTCGTAGGTGGCGATCCACTCGCCGTCAGGAGCCAGCACGTCGCGGGCGGGCGGGGCGGCGGGGGTGATCACGGTTCTATTCTGTTGCACCCCGCGCGGGGATGTGAGTAAGGTCCGTAGACGCGCCGCCGACCGTGGCAGAGACTCTGTGCATGACTGCTTCGCGACGGGCGACCACGGTTGACGATGTCTGTGAGCGACTCGCACCCGATTTCGGCGACCTGCCGCCGGAGACAGTTCGCCGCGTGGTGTGCAAGGAGTACGACGCGCTCATCGCCACCCACGTGCACATCTACCTTTACATTCCCAACCTGGTGGAGCACGAGGCGCGCGAGCGCCTGACCGCTCTCGTCGCTACGCCCCCACGTACTGCTTGAGGTGCTGACCCGTGAGCGTCTTCGCCTCTTTCACGAGGTCGGCGGGCGTGCCGGTGAACACGACCGTGCCGCCGTCCTGGCCGGCGCCGGGGCCGATGTCGATGATCCAGTCGGCGTGGGCCATCACCGCCTGGTGGTGCTCGATCACGCTGAGGGTCTTGCCCGTGTCGACCAAGCGGTCGAAGAGGGTGAGCATTTGATCAACGTCAGCCAGGTGCAGGCCGGTCGTGGGCTCGTCGAGGATGTAGATGCCGCCCTTGTCTCCCATGTGGATGGCGAGCTTGAGCCGCTGGCGCTCGCCGCCCGAGAGGGTGGTGAGCGGCTGGCCGATGCCCAGGTAGCCGAGGCCGACATCCACCATTCTCTCGAGGATCGCGTGGGCGGGCCCCGTGCCGAAGAAGTCGCGCGCCTCGACGACCGACATCGCGAGCACCTCGGCGATGTTCTTGCCGTCGAGCTGGTACTGCAGCACCGGCTGCTTGAAGCGCTTGCCCTCGCAGACCTCGCAGACGGTGGACACCCCGGCCATCATCGCCAGATCGGTGTAGATGACGCCGGCGCCGTTGCAGTTCTCGCACGCCCCCTCGGAGTTGGCGCTGAACAGCGCCGGCTTCACGCCGTTAGCCTTCGCGAAGGCACTGCGGATCGGGTCGAGCAGGCCGGTGTAGGTCGCGGGGTTGCTGCGCCGTGAGCCACGGATGGCGGACTGGTCGACCCGCACCACGTTCTCGCCCTTCGGGATCGACCCGTGAATGAGCGAGCTCTTGCCCGACCCCGCGACACCGGTGACGACGGTCATCACGCCGAGCGGAATGTCGACGTCGACGTTCTTGAGGTTGTGGCGCGTCGCGCCGCGGATCTCGAGGGCGCCCGTGCCTGTGCGCGGGTTCTGCTTGAGCGCTGCCTTGTAGTCGAGATGGCGACCGGTGAGGGTGTCGCTTTTGCGCAGGTCGTCGTAACTGCCCTCGAACTGGATCTCGCCGCCGTTCTTGCCCGCCCGCGGTCCCAGGTCGACCACGTGGTCGGCGATCGCGATCATCTCGGGCTTGTGCTCGACGACGAGCACCGTGTTGCCCTTGTCGCGCAGGCGCAGCAGCAGCTCGTTCATGCGCTGGATGTCGTGCGGGTGCAGTCCGATGGTCGGCTCGTCGAAGACATAGGTGACATCGGTCAGCGCGGATCCGAGGTGCCGGATCATCTTCGTGCGCTGCGCCTCCCCGCCCGAGAGCGTGCCGCTGGGGCGCTCGAGCGAGAGGTAGCCGAGACCGATATGCACGAACGAGTCGAGCGTCTCCTGCAGGGTGCTGAGCAGGGGGGCCATCGACGGCTCGGAGATGTCGCGCACCCAGCCGGCGAGGTCCGAGATCTGCATCGCGCACGCCTCCGCGATGTTGATGCCCTTGATCTTGGAGGATCGTGCTCCCTCGTTGAGGCGCGTGCCACCGCAGTCCGGGCAGTCGGAGAAGGCGACGGCGCGGTCGATGAAGGCGCGGATGTGCGGCTGCACCGAGTCCTTGTCTTTTCCGAGGATGCTCTTCTGCACCTTTGGAACGAGGCCCTCGTAGGTGAGGTTGAAGTTGGTGACCTTGACCTTGGTGGGCTCCTTGTAGAGGAAGTCCTCGCGCTGCTGCGGGGTGAAGTCCTTGATCGGCACGTCGCCGGGAACGAAACCGGATTCGCTGAAGGTGCGCACCAGCCAGCCGTCGGCGCTGTAGCCGGGGATCGTGATCGCTCCCTCTTGCAGGGACTTCGTCTCGTCGAACAGCTCGGCGAGGTCGATGTCGGTGACGTGGCCGAGGCCCTCGCAGCGCGGGCACATGCCGCCGGTGTACTGCTCGTTGTCGACGGTCGTGACCTCGCCGGTCGCACTCGTACGAGTTCCCGACGTCGTGCTTGACGCGACGTTGAACGAGAAGGCGCTCGGGCCACCGATCTGCGGATCGCCCAGACGGCTGAACAGAATGCGCAGCATCGCGCTCGCATCGGTCGCGGTTCCGACGGTGGATCGAGCGTTCGC
>JBIIAR010000181.1:0-5297 GCA_044239765.1 Microbacteriaceae bacterium | reverse complement strand
CGAGGCCGGTGCCGAGCACGACCTCGGGGGTCGCCATCGGCAGGAAGAGAAGCAGGGTGGTCGCCGACCGGAACTTGAACCGGTAGCGCACGAGGGCGATCGCGATCATGGTGCCGAGGGTTGTCGCGAGCACCGTCGCGACGACGCCGACGAGGATGCTGTTGACGAAGGCCTGGCAGACACCCTGCTCCTCGCAGAGGTAGATCCAGTTGTCGAGGGTGAAGCCGCGCCAGGCGATGTTCGTGCGGCGCGAGTCGTTGAAGGAGAACACGATCGTGTA
This sequence comes from Microbacteriaceae bacterium, assembly GCA_044239765.1. GTDB lineage: Bacteria > Actinomycetota > Actinomycetes > Actinomycetales > Microbacteriaceae > Conyzicola. The sequence goes on along the minus strand of JBIIAR010000181.1, from coordinate 5,017 downwards.
GACGATCGGGATGAGCAGAAAGACGAACGCGAGCGTGGAGTAGATCCAGATCGTGTAGCGCGCGAAGAAGCGGCCGATCATACGAGGTCCTCCGTTCCGCTCTTGCGAACGTAGATGCTGACCAGCAGCAGGATCGCCGCCATCAGCACGATCGAGAGCGCCGCCGCTATCGGGTAGTTCTGCGAGGTGAAGAACTGGCTCTCGATCACGTTGCCGACCATGGCCGTCTCGCTGGATCCGAGGAAGGCGTTGCTCGCGTTGACGTAGTCGCCGGAGATCGGGATGAAGGTCAGCAGGGTGCCAGAGATGACACCGGGGGCCGAGAGCGGCAGCGTCACGCTGAAGAAGGTGCGCGCCGGGCTGGCGTAGAGGTCGCCACCCGCCTCCACGTAGCGCAGGTCGAGCTTCTCGAGGGAGGTGTAGATCGGCAGCGTCATGAACGGGATGAAGTTGTAGGCGAGGCCGAAGATGACCGCGCCGGCGGTGCCGGTGAAGTGGGCATCCGACCCCAGAAGCGAGAGCCCCTTGAGGGTTGAGATGACGGGTCCCTCATCGCTGAGGATCTGCTTCCAGGCGAGCGTGCGCAGCAGGAAGCTGATGAAGAAGGGGGCGATCACCAGGGTCAGCGCGAGCGCCTGCAGCAGCGGGAAGCGGCGCAGGGTCACGCCGATGAAGTACGCGAGCGGATAGCTGAAAAGCAGCGCGAGCACCGTCGCGACGACCGCGTAGAAGACCGACCGCAGCATGTGCTCGCCGTAGGTCGTGAAGATGAACGCGTAGTTCTCGAGGTTGAAGGCATAGCTGTAGACGCCGATGTCGGTGCCGGGCGTCTTCTCCTGAAACGAGGTGAGGATCAGCGAGACCAGCGGCACGAGAAAGAACAGCGCGAGGTACGCGATGCCCGGCAGCAGCAGGAGAAGGGCGACCTTGCTTCGGCGCCGCGGCGCCGATTCAACGACGGGGGCGGATGTCGCGAACGCTCCGAAGGCCATCTCAGGCCTCCTCGAGCTCTTCCTCGAGCTTCTCGCGCCGCTGCACCGCGATCGACTTCGTGTCGGTGTCGGGCTCGAAGCGCGGGCCGTCGGCCGGATCGTCGGCGAGGCCGAAGCCGTGGTCGACTGTCCAGGCCAGCCAGACCTCCGCACCCGTGTTGACGACGGGGCCGAAGACCATGTTCTGCGCGAAGACGATGACCTCGCCGAGCTTCGGCACGTTCACCGTGTACTGCGTCGAAACGCCGCTGAACGACACGTCGCTGACGCGTCCGGGGCCGATGACGTTCGTGCCCGGCGATGCCTTCGGCGCGGTCGTGTGCAGCATGAGCTTCTCTGGGCGAACGCCGATCGTCACCTCGCCGGCGTGCCGCTGGGCACGCTCGCGGGGAACCTCGATCTTGGTGCCCGCGATGTCGACGACGAAGCTGTCTTTGCCGGTGCTGGTGACCTTGCCGGTGAAGAGGTTGGACTGCCCGAGAAAGTTGGCGACGAAGGCGGTCTTGGGCAGCTCGTAGAGCTCCTCCGGAGCACCCATCTGCTCGATCTGGCCCTTGTTCATGACCGCGACGGTGTCGGCCATGGTCATGGCCTCCTCCTGGTCGTGGGTGACGTGCAGGAAGGTGAGTCCGATATCCTGCTGGATGTCTTTCAGCTCGATCTGCATCTGGCGGCGCAGCTTGAGGTCGAGCGCGCCGAGCGGCTCATCGAGCAGCAGCAGGGCCGGGCGGTTGACGACAGCGCGGGCGAGAGCGACGCGCTGCTGCTGGCCGCCCGAGAGCTGCGCCGGCTTGCGCTGCGCAACGTGGTCGAGCTCAACCAGGCGAAGGGCCTCGTGGGCCTTGCCGAGCGGGTCGGCGATCCGTCGTCTTTTGAGTCCGAAGGCGACGTTCTCGAGCACCGTCATGTGCGGAAACAGCGCGTAGCTCTGAAAGACCGTGTTGACCGGTCGCTGGTAGGGCTTCGTCTGCGTGACGTCCTTGCCGCCGATGAGGATACGGCCGGCGGTCGGGTCCTCGAGGCCCGCAACGAGGCGCAGCGTCGTCGTCTTGCCGCATCCCGAAGGGCCGAGCAGGGCGAAGAACGACCCCGCGGGAATCGTCAGGTTGAGCTCCTCGATGGCGGTGAACCCGGGAAAGCGCTTGGTGATGCCGACCAGTTCGAGGTCGGCGCCGGACTCGGCGAAGCCCTCAGCCACCTCAGGCGCCCAGCAGCACGCTCTGGAAGAGGTCGCCGAACGACTGCTCCTCGTCGGCGTTGAGCGACCGGAAGACCTTCACCTGGGCCAGCGTCTCCTCGTTGGGGAAGATCAGCTGGTTCTCGGCGAGAGCGGGGTCGATCTTCTCTGCCTCGGCCTGTGCGCCGACCACCGGGGTGATGTAGTTCACCCAGGCGGCGACCTCCGCAGCGACCGCGGGGTCGTAGTAGTAGTCGATGAGCTTCTCGACGTCCTTCTGCTTCTTGGTGCCGATCGGAATGACGAAGTTGTCGTTCCACAGCGTTCCGCCGGTCTCGGGGATGATGAACTCCCACTTGTCACCGGCTTCGGCGTTGATGACCGTGACGTCGCCCGACCACACGATAGCCGCGATGGTGTCTTCGTTCTTCAGGTCTTCGAGGTAGCTGTTGCCCTTGATGTTGCGAATCTGGCCGCTCTCGACCTTCTCGCGGAAGATGTCGATGGCAGCCTCGAACTGGTCAGCGGTGAAGTCGCTCGAGATGTCGACGCCCTGCTCGGCGAGGATGAGCCCGATCGTGTCGCGCATCTCGCTGAGCACGCCGACGCGGCCCTTGAGCTCTGGCGCCCACAGGTCGCTGACGTTCTTGAGGCCCTTGGGGTAGAGCTCCTTGTTCCAGCACAGGCCCGCGAAGCCGCCCTGCCACGGGAGGGAGAACGTGCGGCCCGGGTCGAAGCCCGGGTCCTGCAGCGACGGAAGCAGGTTCTTGGAGTTCGGGATGCCGGACTTGTCGAGTTCCTGCACGTACCCGAAGCGGATGAGGCGACCCACCATCCAGTCGGTGAGGCAGACGGTGTCGGCGCCGATGTCCTGGCCGAGCGCGAGCTGGTCCTTGACCTTCGCGTAGTACGTGTTGTTGTCGTCGACATCGATCTGGTAGCTGACGCGCAGGCCGCTCTCGTCTTCGAAGCGGTCGAGGGTCGGGTAGTTGCCCTCCTCATCCTCATCGATGTAGGCGGCCCAGTTGGCCCACACGATGCTGTCCCCGGTCGGGGCACAGGCGGTGAGGCTCACTGCGGACGCCGCGCCGATCGTTCCGGCCGTGCCGAGGAGCATTCCCCGGCGGCTGATCTGGGCCTTGCGGGCAGCCTGGACGAGGCTGCGCACCAGAGGGTCTTCGGGGAGGGATTTGCTCATCGTGGTTGTTCTCCTCGCAGGGTCGGAACGCGTTGATCGATACTTGCACACAGCTGGGGCAAGGTCAGCAGTTCGGTGCCAAAAACCTCCGTCTGTAACAAGAATTTCACGAATTACGAGGGTCTGAGCCCGAAACTTGTGCGGAATCCGAGGTGGCTCGCGACTACGCTGGGGGCATGAGGATCGCCGTTGCGAAAGAGATCAAGAACAACGAGTTTCGCGTGGCCATCACCCCGGCGGGGGTGCACGACCTCGTCGCGAACGGCCATTCGGTGACGGTCGAGACCGGCGCAGGGCTCGGATCGTCGATCACCGACGTCGAGTACGCCGAGGCCGGCGCCACCATCGCCCCCGATGCCGCCACCACCTGGGGCGGCGCCGAGCTGCTGCTCAAGGTCAAGGAGCCCGTCGCCTCGGAGTACGGCTACCTTCGCGACGACCTCGTTCTCTTCACCTACCTCCACCTCGCCGCCGATCGCCCGCTGACGGATGCCCTCCTCGCCGCCAAGACGACGGCCATCGCCTACGAGACCGTGCAGCTGCCATCGCGTGCCCTCCCCCTTCTCGCCCCGATGAGCGAGGTGGCCGGTCGTCTGGCCCCCATCGTCGGAGCGAACGCCATGCTCAAGCCCAACGGCGGCCCCGGTCTGCTGGTGCCCGGCGTGCCCGGCACCTACCCGGCGAAGGTCGTGGTTCTCGGCGGCGGTGTCGCCGGCACGAACGCGGTCTCGGTCGCGGTCGGCCTCGGCGCCGACGTCACGGTGCTCGACACCAACCTGCAGCGCCTTCGCGAGCTGGATGCCCTCTACGCCGGCCGCATCCGCACGATCGCATCGAACAGCTTCGAGATCGAGCGTGCGTGCCTCGCGGCCGACATGGTCATCGGCTCGGTTCTCGTACCCGGTGCCAAGGCGCCGAAGCTCGTCAGCAACGCTCTCGTCGCCCGCATGAAGCCGGGCAGCGTGCTCGTCGACATCGCCGTCGACCAGGGCGGATGCTTCGCCGACACCCACCCGACGACGCACGCCGACCCGACGTACACGGTGCACAGCTCGCTGTTCTACTGCGTTGCCAACATGCCCGGCGCGGTGCCGAACACCTCAACCTACGCGCTGACCAACGCGACGCTGCCGTACATCCGCTCGATTGCCGCGCTCGGCTGGGAGGCGGCGCTGCGGGCCGACCCCGCTCTCGCCCTCGGACTCAACACGCACGCGGGCTCCCTGACCAACGCGCCCGTCGCCGCGGCGCACGGCCTGACGTCAGTCGCCTTCTAGGCGAACCCTGATCGGCTCGGCCTCCGGCTCGAGCAGCCAGCCCGTGATTCGCGGGTCGGCGATGGGCGGCGGCAGCGCACGGCGCCGTGACAGCTGGCGGAACTCCGTGGGCGAGCACTCGTGAAACAGCACCGGCATGGTGCGCGCTAGGGAGCTGAAGCGCCCCCAGTCGGCGAGCCAGCTGTCTGGGTCCTTCACCTCGACAGCGCTGTTCGCGAGGCGCGCGGCAAGAGCCTGCGGCCGTGGTGAGACGGCAAGCGCTGGCCCGCGTGGAGCGAACCGCACGCTCGGCGGCGGCGCGACGTCGTCGGTCGGCGGCGCGAGCACGAGCTGCACCCGGTCGCCGCGCCACCAGCCCGCGCCGGGCGGGAGG
>JBIIAR010000179.1:0-5330 GCA_044239765.1 Microbacteriaceae bacterium | reverse complement strand
GGGGCACCGGCGGTCTGCGGCTCGACCCGGATCACCGCATCCACCGGCTGGGTGTCGTCGAAGGTGCGCGAGCCCTCGACGCCGATGACCTCAGCCCCGGCGAGCACGTCGACCGCCTGCTGGAAGGTCAGGCCAGCCACCGAGGGCAGCGGACCGATTGACACGATGAGCCCGACCGGTCGCTGGTCGAAGTAGACGCCACCGTTCTCAAGCGGGATCGTGGCGCCCGCGGCGTCGAGGCCCGTGGCCGAGATGACCGTTCCGGCGGGAACGGTGTCGTCGAACTGCTGGAAGCTGGTCTTCTCGTCGTAGACGAGGCGGCCGTCCTCGATGTTCTGCTTGGCAGTGGCCTCGTCGACGCCGACGATCTCTGGAACGGTGATCTGCTCTGGGCCCTTGGAGATGAGCAGGGTGACGGGGGAGTCCTTGTGCACGCCGGTGCCGACCTCGGGGTCGGTGCCCGCGACGAGGCCCTGGGGCACGAAGGGATCGAAGACCTCGACGGTCGTCTCGTCGACAACGAGGCTGAGATCGGTGAGCAGGGCGGTCGCCGCATCGGCGGAGGCACCGACGACTCCCTCTTCAGGAATAGTCACGAGCGAGCCGGGACCGACACCGAAGTACCAGCCGGTTCCGCCGGCGAGGCCCACGACCAGCACGACCACGGCGATCAGCCACCAGCCTCGGCGGCGGCGCTTCTCTGTGCGGGTGGCTAGCGTTGTGGTGGCGTCGGAGACGGGGCCGGTGGCCGCAGACGTCGATGCGGGCTGTGAGCCGAGCACCTGGGTCTCGTCGTTGGAGCCATGGAACCCGGCCGCGGGCATGACGACGGTGCGCTGCGGCAGCGCTGTTGTCGCGGTGGTCGGAGTGCGCAGCTCGTCGCGCGTCTCGAGCAGCTGGTCGAGCATCATGCGGGCGTCGCGAGGACGCTCGTCGGGCTCACGCGCGGTCGCCCACAGCACGAGCTCGTCGAGCTCTGCGGGCACCCGTGGATTCTTGGCGCTCGGGATCGGCACGGAGTTGTTGGCGTGCTGGTAGGCGATCTGCATCGGCTGCTCGCCCTTGAAGGGCTGCTCTCCAGCCAGCATCTCGTAGAGCATGATGCCGACGGCGTAGATGTCACTGCGGGTGTCGGCAATGCCGCGGGTCACCAGCTCTGGCGAGAGGTAGGCGATGGTGCCGAGCAGTGCCGCGCCGGTCGCGGTGTTCGCCGACGCCGCGCGGGCGAGGCCGAAGTCGCCGATCTTGATGCGCCCGTCATCGGCGAGCAGCACGTTCTCGGGCTTGAGGTCACGGTGCACGATGCCGGCCTTGTGGGCAGCGGCGAGGCCGCTCAGCACCGCCTCGAGAATGTCGAAGGTCTGCTCGGTGGTGAGCACATGGCGCTCGGTGAGCAGGTCGCGAAGGGTGATGCCGGGCAGGTACTCCATGACCAGATAGGCCATGTCGGTGTCCTGCCCCTGGTCGAAGACGTTGACGACGTTGGGGTGAGCGAGGCGGGCTGCCGAGCGGGCCTCCTGAATGAAGCGCTCGCGAAACTTGCTGTCATCGGCGAGGTGGCCGTGCATGACCTTGATGGCCACCCGGCGCTCGAGGCGAAGGTCGGTGGCGAGGTAGACGGTCGCCATGCCACCGCGGGCGATGCGCGATCGCACCTGGTACCGGCCGTCGACAAGGCGACCGATCATCGGGTCCGACGTGTTGACGCTCACCGTACGATTCTAGGTTTGGTCGCGCTGGGAGAGCGGTTGGACACGGCTCCAGCGAGAATGAACTATCCCAGCTCGGAAAGCCAGAAGGCGGCGGATGCCTGCCACTTCGCGTACGCATTCGGGTACGCAGAGACCTGCACCTTCTGTGCCGCCTGCGTAAGGGTCATCGACTGCCAGCCAGAGATGTCGAGCAGGCCGCGCGTCTTGCCCTTGTTGGGGTTGGTTGGTCCGCCGTAGAAGAGCTTGGCTGCGTGGGTTGCGTCGGTCAGCTGCGCGACGGTGCCCCAACCGGAGCTCGGGCGCTGCTGGAACAGGCCGACGGAGTCGAGGTGGCCGTAGTTGATGTTGCGCATGCTCGACTCCTGCATGGCGGTCGCCAGGGCGATGGTGATGCCGTAGTCGCTGACGCCGAGCTGACGCCCGACGGAGATGATGGTGAGCGCGTTGGCGACCTGGTCGTCCTGCAGGAGGGTGACACTGCCCGATCCGGTCGACGCCGGTGCGGTGGCGACACCGGGGATGACCAGGGTCTTGCCCGCGTAGATGATGCTGGTCTTGCTGAGCCCGTTGGCGGTGAGTACGGCCTGCACGGTGACTCCGAACTTGGCCGCGATCTTGGTGATGTTGTCGCCCGTCTGAATGACATAGCTGCCGTTCACCGGGGTGACGGCAGGTGCCGGAGCGGCGGGCGGGGTGACGACCACGGGGGCGGGCGCAACCGGAGTCGGCTCCACCGGGGTGATGTCAACGATCGGCTGGGCGTCGAGCACGGGCGGCGCTGCCGGAGGGGCAGCCTGACCGGGGATGGTCAGCACCTGTCCCGGGTAGATGATCGTCGACCATCCGAGGTTGTTTGCCGTCAGCACCGCGAGGGTGGTCACGCCGAACTTCGCAGCGATCTTGCTGACCGTGTCGCCCTTGGCAATCGTGTACCTGCCCGTCGACGGGGTGGCGGCGACGGGCGCGACGGCAGCGGGAGTCGCGGCGGCGGAGGTGAGCTTGATCACCTGACCGGGAAAGATCAGCGAGGTGCGGCTGAGACCGTTGAGGGCGAGGATGCCGACGGTGGTGAGGCCGTAGCGACCGGCAATGCCGCTGATGGTGTCACCCTTGACGACCGTGTAGCTCGCCGGTGCGGGCAGCGCGGCTGCCTTGAGGCTCGAGCTTGCCGAAGCGAGACGCACGGCGCCGGTCGCACCGGGGCTGACAGGGCTCTGCGGTGCGAGATCGGTGATCTGGGCGGTGGCGTTCATCGACATGGCCATCGTGCCGACGAGGAGGATCGGCATGGTCGAGTTGAGTCCGCGGGCGGACTGCGGCTGAGGTTCGGGGCGGGAGCTGGGAGTCAGCCCAGCGAAGACCGAGCGCTCGATAGCACTACGCGAGTCGTCAATACGGATGGTGCTCATGTTTCCCCCGGCCAGCGCGCCCTTGCGGCGCTGTTCCCGTGACAGCACACCGACGCCGTTCAAACGTGACACAGATAGGTATGTCTGTCAATTAGTGGGGCGAATGTTATTGCAGGTAACACATTCGAAACAAACGCGTCGCTACCGGGTTGAGCCGTGGGTGCGTGGCATGGTGGACGAGTGAGTGATTCGATCGACATCCGCTGGCTGACCGTTCCCGATCTGACAGAGGTCCTCGGTCTCAAGGTCAGCCAGGTGCGTCGTCTGATCGAGGACCGTGCGATTCTCGCCCGTCGGGTCGACGGGGTGTGGCGCGTGCCGGAGCTCTTCATTCGCGACGCAGAGCCACTCGGCGAGCTTCGCGGAACCCTCGTTCTTCTCTCGGACCTCGGGTTCAGCGACGATGAGGCGATCGACTGGCTGCTCGCCCCCGAAGAGAGCCTCGGAACCAGCCCGATCGACGCGCTGCGGGCCGGCCGCAAGGCCGAGGTGCGACGGGTGGCGCAGGCGCTGCTCTAGGGTCTACGCGGTGCGGCGGATCACTGTGTCTGCGAGAGCAGTGAGCTGCGAGCGGGCGCTGCGGCTGATGGGAGCCTCGGCAATTGCCGCGAGTGCGAGCCTCGTGTTCTGCGCGATGATCTCCTCCAGGGCGTCGAGGGCGCCGCTGTCGGTGATGGTGTTCTGCAGAAGCTCCACCTGCGTCTCGGTGAGGTCCGGATCGCCGAGCAGCTCGTCAAGCAGGCGCCGTGCGTTGGCTGGCAGGCGCTCGCGGGCGAGCGCGATGAGCACCGTGCGCTTGCCCTCGCGAAGATCGTCGCCCGATGGCTTGCCCGTGAGGGCCGGGTCGCCGAAGACGCCGAGCACGTCGTCGCGCAGCTGAAAGGCGACCCCGAGCGGCAGCCCGAAGTCGCGCAGGGCCGTCAGCTGGGCGAGCGTGCCGCCGCCGAGGGAGGCGCCGATGGCCAGGGGAGCCTCGACGCTGTACTTGGCCGACTTGTAGACGATGACGCGGTTGGCTCTCGGCAGAAGGTCGGCCTCGGCCTGCCGCGCCCACGCGTTCTCCTCGAGGATGTCGAGGTACTGGCCGACGGTCACCTCGGTGCGCATGAGGTTGAACTCCGATCGCGCTGCAATGCGAGCGTTGAGGTCGCCGAGCTTCGAGAGCCCCTCGGCGAAGAGCTCGTCGCTCCAGCTGAGCAGCAGGTCGCCGAGCAGCAGTGCAGACGACTCACCGAAGGCGGGGGCGGATCCGAGCCAGTTGGACTCGCGGTGCAGCTGCTCGAAGCGCCGGTGGGCCGCGGGTCGTCCTCGGCGCGTGTCGGAGTTGTCCATGATGTCGTCGTGCACGAGGGCCGCCGCATGGAACACCTCGAGAGCGGTGGACGCGAGAATGACGGCATCGAAGCTGTCGCTCGCCGGCGCGTCGTCGAAGAGGTCGTCGGCAGCTACCGCCTGCCACCCCCAGTAGCAGAACAGCGCTCGAAAGCGCTTGCCTCCGGCAAGGAGGTCGCGCGAGAAGTCGACGAAGGGAGCGAGCTCCGGCGCTATCGCGGTGAGCTGGGGAGCTCGCGCCGCGAGGTAGGAATCGATGTTCTCCTGGACCAGGTCCACTAACCGCGTACTCTCAGCCACCGTCCTAGCCTAGTTCGGCTGACGGGGCGTACTATTGGTTTCACTCACCACCACCCAGCCGTAAGGGGATCGGGATGCCACTTTCCGAACAGGAGCAGCGCCTCCTCGACGAGATGGAGCGCAATCTCTACCAGAACGACGCCGATTTCGTCGCCACTGTTGGAGGCGCGCGCGGTCGCACGAACTACCGAGGCATCATCCTCGGCGCGGTTCTCGTTCTTGTCGGCATCGGCGTGTTGCTCTTCGGAGTTGGCTCGAGCCTGCTTCTGGTGGGAGTTCTCGGGTTTGTCGTGATGTTCGCGGGTGTCATCATCGCCCTCACTCCGACGCGCAGCACCAAGGCCGCGCCGCGAGGCGCCGCCTCCGCGGCCCCGAAGGCCGGCGCCGGGCGATCCGGCGGGTTCATGAGCAACCTCAATGAGCGCTGGGAGAAGCGCCAGGAGGACCGCGACCGCTAGTCGCCACCGCTTCGAGAAGACCGATCCTCACGGATCGGTCTTTTTTTTGTGCCTTTTGGCTCCCGGTGGCTCCATTTCCCTCCACTGCAGAATGCTTGATATCACGGGCCTCTAGTGGA
>JBIIAR010000214.1:0-4619 GCA_044239765.1 Microbacteriaceae bacterium | reverse complement strand
ACCTCAGCAATGCCGAGTTCTTTCAGCAGCTCGAGGATGTCGGAGCCGTCATCTGCGCGGCCGGCAGCGGCCTCGCTCCGGCCGACAAGAAGCTGTATGCCCTTCGCGACATCACCGGAACCGTCGAGGCGATTCCGCTCATCGCATCCTCGATCATGTCGAAGAAGATCGCCGAGGGAACCGCCGCGCTCGTGCTCGACGTCAAGTTCGGTGGCGGCGCCTTCCTCAAAGACATCGAGATGTCGCGTGAGCTCGCCCGCACGATGACCCAGCTCGGAGACGACGCGGGGGTGAAGACCACGGCCTTCCTCACGAACATGAACGTGCCGCTCGGTCTTGCCATCGGCAACGCCAACGAGGTGCGCGAGTCGGTCGAGGTTCTCGCGGGCGGCGGCCCCGCCGACGTCATCGAGCTCACGGTCACGCTGGCCCGCGAGATGCTCGCCCAGGCCGGAATCACCGATGCGGATGTCGAGGGCGCCCTGAAGAACGGCCAGGCCATGGACACGTGGCGGGCCATGATCCGCGCTCAGGGCGGCGACCCCGATGCCGCCCTACCGGTCGCACAAGAGACCCACGTGGTCACCGCACCGCGCAGTGGAACGCTCATCGACCAGCAGGCGCTGCCCTTCGGCATCGCCGCCTGGCGTCTCGGCGCCGGCCGTGCGCGCCAGCAGGACCCGGTTCAGCACGCCGCCGGCATCGACCTGCACGTCAAGCCCGGCCAGACGGTCACCGAGGGGCAGCCGCTCTTCACCCTGTCTGCCGACGAGCCGGAGCGCTTCGCCCGTGCACTCGAGGCGCTGGAGGGCTCGTGGGCGATCGGCGAGGCTGGTGAGCTCGTCGACCACGGCCCGCTCGTCGCCGACCGGATCGGCTAGTCGTCGGCGTCCAGTCCGTCCACAATAGCGAGGCTGATCGCCTCGAGCTGCTGCACCTGCAGGGGGTCGAGGTTGGCAAAGGCCTTCTGCCGCACGTCGATCACCTGCTGCGGCGAGACGGCACGCACGAGGTCGACGCCCCGCTCCGTCAGCTCGACGAGGCGCACCCGGCGGTCCGTGGGTGAGACGGTGCGGCGCAGCCAGCCGGACTTCTCCATCGCTGTGACGGCGTGGGTCATCCGGCTGGTGGAGTACCGCTGCTGCGCAGCCAGCTCGCCCATGGTCATGCGCCGCCCCGGCGTCTCATAGAGAAAGACGAGCACCTTGTAATAGGCGTGCGGCAGGTCGCCGTCACGCTGCGACTGCCGGTCAAGAGCGTCATCGAGCACGTGGGTCACCAGCACGAGTGAGCGCCACGCGCGGTTCTGCTCTGGGGTCAGTGCCATGGTTCGAGGGTACTCGGAATAGTTGAGAGTTCAACTAAGTTGTAGTGATCATGGACCTTCTTGCTGCTGACACCGCCATGGGCGCGGTCACCCTGCGCGTTGCCGACCTCGACGCGATGACCGCCTACTACCGCGACGGCGTTGGACTGCAGGTGCTCAGTGCCGACGGACCGGTGGTCACCCTCGGTCGCGGCACGACCGCCGTCATGGTGCTCGAGCACGCTCCAGAGCTCACGCACGCCTCCCCGCGCGACGCGGGCCTCTTTCACACGGCGATTCTCTTCGACACCGAGGAGGCGCTGGCTGCTGCCGTCTACTCCGTCGCGCAGCACTACCCTCACAACTTCACCGGCTCGAGCGACCACCTCGTGAGCAAGGCCTTCTACTTCAACGACGTGGAGAACAACGGCGTCGAGCTCTACTGGGACCGGGACCGCAGCGACTGGAGCTGGGTGCACGGCTCCATCGAGATGGGCACGGTCTACCTCGACCCGAACGCCTTTCTGCAGCAGCACCTCACCGAGGAATCCGTCGCCAACCCCGTCATCGGCGCAGCCCGGGTGGGCCACGTGCACCTGCAGGTCGGCGATGTGGCGAGCGCCCGCGAGTTCTACGTCAACCGGCTCGGATTCGAGTCGACCATCGAGATTCCCAACCAGGCCCTTTTTGTCAGCGCGGGCGGGTACCACCACCACATGGCGATGAACACCTGGAACTCGAAGGGTGCAGGCCCACGGCAGATCGCGCTGGGTCTGGGCCGGGTTGATATCGAGGTGCCGAGCAGTGATGACGTGGGTGCGCTATCCGAGCGGATGAGGCACTTCGGCGTGCAGACCCGCGACGACGGGCAGACGGTCGCCGTCGACGACCCGTGGGGAAACCTGATCAGGGTGCAGGCGGCACCAGCGAAATAGCGGAGATGGCTGCAGCGGCGAGTACGAATATGAAACCCAGCGCGGCGCGAACCACCCGTGTGAAGCCCGTCTCGCTGAGCGCAATCACCAGCCTTACAAGCAAGCCCCCTAGGAAGATCACCAGGCTCAAGAACAGCATCCATCTCGCAACGTAGCTAGTCGCGTCTGAAGCGGTCAGGACGATAAGGAACACCACGATGAGGCCTGCGATGAGTACGCAACCCGCCGTTTTCATGAGGAATGGCGCAAGCCGGTTCAGCGCGACGCGGAAGTCGCTAGAGAGCAGCTCAGAATGAGCCTTTTCACCAACGGCCTCAACATCGTCCATGCAGACATGATGGCGGATCGCGCCAAGGATTGCGCGAGCTAGACCCCTTGTGGGGGCAGCAGCCGCAGGCACCCACTACATAGTGTTGCGTCATGACCACTCCGCTCAAGGACCTCCTTGCCCTCGTTCCCTCGCTCAACGATCCGAAGGAGCCGTTCACGTACACCGTGAAGGGCAACTCGATCATCGCCAAGTGGGACATCGTCAGCGCCAAGTCGCTGTACCCGACCCAGTACAAGCAGGTGGACAAGAAGTTTCAGGTGACCGTCGACCTGGATGAGAAGAAGGGCACCTGGAAGCCCAAGGAGAAGTCGAGCGACAGCGGCGCAACCATCGACGGCGGCGGCATCACGTTCGGCGGCAGCGTCGGCGGATTCAGCGGCAAGAGCTCGAACAAGGGATTCAGCATGGAGTTCGGCGGCGTCAACAAGAAGAAGGGCGAGGACGCCACGCTCGCCCCCCTCGTCTACTCGTGGGACACCGCGAAGATCAAGAAGCCCCTCTTCGACTTTCTCGAGACCAACGGCTGGAAGCGCAAGAAGGGCCTCTTCGGCTAGTCACACGCCCTCGCGGGCCGGTCTCGGACACGCGCGCTGGCCCCCGTCGCCGCGTCTCGCCGAAATCGGCTCGCGAGTACTCTTGGGCACATGTCTGTCGCCGAGCGTCTGAGCCGCGTTGCCATGATTCCGGTGGCGCCCGTGCTCTACGCGCAGGGCAAGCGCCTTAGGCGCGATACCCCGATCCTGCCGCCGGCGGCGCTGCCGTGGCACGGGTCACACGAGGGCCCCGACCCCCTGCGGCTTCTGCTTCTTGGTGACTCGACGATCGCCGGGGTCGGCGCTGCCACGCAGCAGGACGGCCTTGCGGGCAACCTCGCGCGCGAGCTCGGGGAGCGCCTGCACCGGGGCGTCGCGTGGCGTGCGGTCGGTGAGAGCGGGGCGACCAGCCACGATCTGATCGAGCGCTTTCTCGACGAGGCGGTGTCCGCCCCCTTCGATCTCGTCTTTCTCTCGGTGGGGGCGAACGACGCCCTCGGGCTGCGCTCGCGCTCTGCCTTCGGGCGCGACATTCGGCACCTGATCGGCGCGCTGCGAGACACGAGCCCTCAGGCGATCGTGCTCATGTCGTCACTGCCGGCCTTCTTTCGCTTCGAACTGCTGCCGAACCCGCTCAAGCGCAACCTCTACCGTCACTCGCGCAGTCTGGAGGGCGAGGCCCGCGCCATCGTCGGCCGACTCGAGCACGCACGTATGAGCCCGCCTCCGCCGCCGTACAGCGAGGGCTTCTTCGCGAGGGACCTCTTTCACCCCAGCGAGATCGGCTACCGCGACTGGGCGCGCTTCGCCATCGACGACGCCTTCGAGGCCGGCGTGCTCGCATGAAGCCGACGCAGCCGTCAGGCTATGGCAGCCGCTTCATCGCGATCGCCCTGGGGCCGCTGCTGTTTCCGCAGAGCCGCGTTGTGCTCTCGCACCTTCCCACCATCGACGAGGCGGCCGGCCAGCGCTACGGCAAGGTCGCCGGACCCGACCCGATGCGTCTGCTCGTCTTCGGCGACTCGACAGCGGCCGGGGTCGGTGCGTCCACCCAGAAGGATGCCCTCGCCGGCAACCTCGCCCGCGGCCTGCACGAGCGCTTCGGCCGCGGGGTCATGTGGCAGGTGCACGCGCGCTCCGGAGTCACCTCGGGCGAGCTGCGGTCGTTCTTCCTTCCCGTTGCGACGACCGAGAACTACGACGTCATCTTCCTCACGATCGGCGTCAACGACGTCATGCATCTGCGGCGCAAACGGCAGTTCGCGCACGACCTCGCCGAGATCCTCGACGCGCTGCGGGCGGCCTCGCCCGAGGCGTGGATCATCGTGCCGGGGGTGCCGCGCATGGAGCGCTTCGACTCGCTGCCCGACCCGCTCGGCAGCATCCTCGGAGCCCGCGCGCACCGCATCAACCGCGGAGCCCGCCAGGTGATCGAAGGGCGCTATCGGGTCGTGCACACCAAGCCGTGGCCGATCGGCACCCCCGGGTTCTTCGCGCGCGACGACTTCCACCCC
>JBIIAR010000178.1:0-5353 GCA_044239765.1 Microbacteriaceae bacterium | reverse complement strand
GGCGGATGTGAAGGTCATCACTGCGCACCCGGTCGCCTACGGCCAGACCCACCTCTGGCTCGACGCCCACCTGCCCAGCCACGGGCACCTTCCCGCGACCTCGAACGTCGCTGCCGCCGCATCGCTCTTCGAGAACGACTTCGCGGATGCCGCGGTCGCCCCGCCCGGAATCACCGCCCACCACGACGTGGTCGTTCTCGCCGAGAACATCGGCGACAACCCGAACGCCGTCACCCGCTTCGTGCTTGTCAGCCGCACGACGGAGCTGCCGCAGCCCACGGGCGCCGACAAGACGAGCATCATCGCCGAGCTGCCCGACAACAAGGCTGGCCGGCTGGTCGAGATGCTCGAGCAGTTCAGCACTCGCGGGGTCAACATGAGCCTTCTCGAGTCACGACCGATCGGCGACGCTCTCGGCCGCAACCGCTTCATCATCGACCTCGACGGGCACGTGCGCGACGAGCGCGTCGCCGATGCCCTGCTTGGACTCAAGCGCTTCAGCCCGAGCGTGATCTTCCTCGGCAGCTACCCGCGCGCCGACCGCGAGCAGACGGTCGTGATTCCGCAGTACGACAACAACGCCTTCGTCGAGGCGCGGGCGTGGCTCAGCGGTCTGCTGGCACCCTAACTGAGAGGGCGCCCGCATCTACCCAGGTGTGCACGTGCGTGGCCTCGCCGAACTCGTCACCGTCGAGCTGAAACTCCTGCGGCTTCTCGACGTCGAGCACGAGGTCCTTGCCGGTCCAGTAGGTGACGTCTTTCACGTCTTTCGAGAGGTCGAGAATCTTGCGGCCCACGGCGCTCTTGCGCAGCACGCCGTTCTCCCACGCGACCTTGTTCCACACCCGAAGCCAGCCGAAGGCGCCCTGGGGGCGCAGGGCGACGATGTCGAGCAGTCCGTCGTCGGGCTTGGCATCGGGGATGAGCAGCAGTCCACCGGGCAGGCTGCCGCAGTTGCCGATCATGATCGAGTGAACGTTCAGCGACTTCTTCGGCCCCTTGTCGCGGCTGTAGGTCAGTCGCACCGGCTCGAGCGTCGGGATCGAGCGAATGGTGCCGTCGATGTAGGCGAGCCAGCCGACGGCCTTCTTCAGGTCGGAGCGGGTGTTGGCGATCATCTTGGCGTCGATGCCGAGACCGGCCATGACGAGAAAGGCGTGCTCTTCGCGGTCGCCGTTCTCGCGGGTGATCGCGGCGATGCCGAGGTCGATTCTGTGGTCCTTGCCGGTGAAGGCGATCTCGATCGCGTCGTCCATGCTGTTGAGCGGCAGGTCGAGGTTGCGGGCGAGAAGGTTGCCAGTTCCGCTCGGCAGCACGGCCATGGCGGTATCGGCGTCGCGCAGGCCCTCGGCCACGGCGCGCACTGTGCCGTCCCCACCGGCGACGAGCACGACGTCGGCGCCGCGGCGAATGGCGCTCGCGGCCATGCCCTGACCGGGGTCGCTCTCGCTCGTGGGGAACCAGATCGTGGTGGCCCATCCCGCGTTCTTCGCTGCGGCGTTGATCGCCTTCTTCAGCTTGGGAAGGTCGACCTTGATCGGGTTGAAGATGACAGCAGCCTGCTGCTGGGCGGTTTTCGTGGGGGTCGTCACCCCATAAAGGTACTGCCAGAGCCTCAACCTAGAATGGGGGTTGTGATTGACCCCCAGCTTCTGCGCGACAGCCCCGACCTCGTCCGCCGCTCACAGCAGGCCCGCGGCAACCGCGTCGAGCTCGTCGACGAGGCGATCGACGCCGATCAGCAGCGCCGCGCGGCCCTCACCGCGTTCGAGACCCTGCGGGCCGAGCAGAACGCCTTCGGCAAGTCGGTGGCCGCCGCTCCCAAGGAGCAGAAGGCAGCCCTCGTTGCCGAGGCCCAGCAGCTGGCGGCTCGCGTCAAGGAGGCCCAGCAGGCGGCGGCGGATGCCGAGGCCGACGTCGCCCGCATCGTCGGCGCCATTCAGAACGTCATCATCGACGGCGTGCCCGCCGGTGGTGAGGACGACTTCGTCACCCTGCGCGAGGTCGGCGAGAAGGCCACCTTCGACTTCGAGCCGCGAGACCACGCCGAGCTCGGCGAGCTTCTCGGCGCCATCGACATCGCGCGTGGTGTCAAGGTGAGCGGCAGCCGTTTCTACTTTCTCAAGGGCGTCGGCGCCCGCCTCGAGCTCGGCCTCATGTCGATGGCCCTCGACAAGGCGATCGCCGAGGACTTCGTACCTCTTATTACCCCCACCCTCGTTCGCCCAGAGACAATGGCCGGCACCGGCTTTCTCGGGGAGCACAACGATGAGGTGTACTACCTGCCGGCCGACGACCTCTACCTGACCGGCACCAGCGAGGTCGCCCTCGCCGGCTACCACGCGGATGAAATCCTCGACCTCTCGAAGGGGCCGCTGCGCTACGCGGGCTGGTCGACCTGCTACCGCCGCGAGGCCGGCTCGGCGGGCAAGGACAACCGCGGCATCCTGCGCGTTCATCAGTTCAACAAGCTCGAGATGTTCAGCTACGTGCTGCCAGAGAACGCCGAGGCCGAGCACCTGCGGCTGCTCTCGTACCAGGAGTCGATGCTCGAGGCCTGCGGTCTCAGCTACCGCGTCATCGACACTGCCGCCGGCGACCTCGGCTCGAGCGCCGCCCGCAAGTTCGACATCGAGGCCTGGGTGCCGACGCAGGGCACCTACCGCGAGCTCACCAGCACGAGCAACTGCACCACCTACCAGGCGCGCCGTCTCGACACCCGCTACCGCACCGAGTCGGGCAAGACCGCGCCGGTCGCGACCCTCAACGGCACGCTGGCCACCACCCGCTGGATCGTCGCGATTCTCGAGACCCACCAGCAGGCGGATGGCTCGGTGATCGTGCCAGAAGCGCTGCGCCCCTACATCGGCGGCCTCGAGGTCTTCGAACCGATCGCATGAACGACCGCTACCTGATCGCCCTCGATATCGACGGCACCGTTCTGCGCGAGGACGGGTCGCTCGGCGACGCGACCGTCACCGAGATCGGCCGCCTGCGCGACCTCGGCCACGAGATCATGCTCGCCACGGGCCGCTCGGTCGCCATGACGCTTCCGGTGCTTGACCGCCTGGGCATCAGCCCGCAGTACGTGGTGTGCTCGAACGGAGCGATCACGCTGCGCCGCGAGAGCACCGCACCCCTCGGGTACACGCGCGAGTTTGTGGAGACCTTCGACCCGTCCGAGGTTCTGCAGACCATCAAGGGCTCGCTCAACGACGCGCACTACGCCGTGGAAGACGAGAACGGCCTCTATCGCTTCACCGGGTACTTTCCCGATGGTGCCCTCGGCGCCAACTCCATCAAGGTCGATTTCGACGAGCTGCTCGCGCGCCCGGCGACCCGGGTCGTCGTCATCTCGCCAGAGCACGCGATCGAGGACTTCCTCAGCATCGTCGAGCGCATGGGCCTGCACCGGGTCAGCTACAACGTCGGATGGACCGCCTGGCTCGACATCGCCCCCGACGGCGTCAACAAGTCGACGGCGCTCGAGCGCGTGCGCGGCCTTCTCGACGTGCCCCGCTCCCGCGTGATCGCCATGGGCGACGGACGCAACGACATCGACATGCTCGAGTGGGCGGCCGTCGAAGGGGCCGGAGTCGCCATGGGGCAGGCACCCGACGAGGTCATCGCGGTCGCGAACGCACGCACGTCGAGCGACATCGATGACGGCGTTGCTGCATATCTCTCAACTCTCTAGCGGTGTTCGGCGTGGAACGTCGGTTACACTCAAGTCTTGGTTTCCACTGGAGGGCTGTCCGAGCGGCCGATGGAGCCAGTCTTGAAAACTGGTGATGTGAAAGCATTCGTGGGTTCGAATCCCACGCCCTCCGCTCAATCACGGCCATCGGCTACCCCCAACCGAAGGGACTTCGCATGAGCGACCAGCGCTCCCGATCCGCACGGCCCGCAGGCATTGCCCGCCACGGTCGACTCAAGCGAACCAACCCGGTTCTCTCTGTGCTCAAGTTTCTCGGTATCGGCGTGGTCGTCGTTGCCGTGAGCGCCACCTCGATCGTCGCGATCGAGACGGCACGCACTGTCGCGAGCGTCGACACCTTCGTGCTTCCGGGTGAGACCCAGGGCCCGCCGCCTGACATCGCCGCCATGGAGGGTGGATTCAACATCCTGATCGTCGGCAGCGACCGCGGTGAGACGGCCGCAGAGATCAAGGATCGCGGCAAGGCAGAGCTCAACGACGTGACGATGATCCTGCATGTCTCGGGAGACCACACCCGCGCGGTTGCCGTGAGCATTCCCCGCGACATGGTGGTGCCGATTCCCAGCTGCCCGAAGAAAGACGGCAGCGGCAACTATGCCCGCATGTCGGGCCAGCCGATCAACGTGACCCTCTCCTACGGGGGAATCGCCTGCACCGTGCTGACCGTTCAAGAGCTCACCGGGCTCCACATCGACTTCGCCGGCCTCATCACCTTCAACGGCGTTATCCAGATGTCGAACGCCGTTGGCGGCGTTCCGGTATGCCTCGCAGCAGGCATCACCGACAAGTACTCCGGATTCAACAAGCCAGCGGGCACCTACGTGCTTCAGGGCTGGGAGGCGCTTGCCTTCCTTCGCTCACGTCACGCCGTGGGCGATGGCAGCGACCTGACCCGCATCAGCTCGCAGCAGGTGTTCCTCTCGTCACTGGTGCGCACGCTGAAGAGCGAGGACACCCTCAACGACCTGCCGAAGCTGTACAGCATCGCGCAGGCCGCTCTGGCGAACATGGAGCTCTCGAGCAACTTCGGCAACCCCGACACGCTCGTGGCGATCGCCCGTGCACTGAGCACTCTGGAGCTCGATCAGGTGACCTTCGTGCAGTACCCGGGTACAACGGGAGGCACCGGCATCTACTCTGGCAAGGTCAAGCCGACCACATCGGTTGCCAACCAGCTGTTCGCCAAGATCCTCGCCGATGAGCCGTTCACCCTCGCCGCTGAGGGTGATCCGCGCGCCTCGGTTCTTGATCCGAACGCGGCGCCGCTGCCTGATGCGACAGTCGATCCCAATGCGCCGGTTGGCGAGGTCATCGCTGGCCTCACCGGGCAGACAGCCGCCGCACAGACCTGCTCGAAGGGTCGATAACTCGACTGCACCCGCCCGTCACCGTGGGGTCATGGCGCTCTGATTCGAGCCGCCGCCTGACTTCGCCTATGATTGCTCCAGTACTGGAGACGTCGCATAGTTCGGCCTAGTGCACCACCCTGCTAAGGTGGAGTACCCGCAAGGGTACCGAGGGTTCAAATCCCTCCGTCTCCGCGTTTGGAAAAGCCTCAGGATCCGCTGGATTCCGGGGCTTTTTCTCTGTCTGCGATCAGTCCAGAGACGGCTTTGCCCGCAGTTGATCGCTCAT
>JBIIAR010000177.1:0-5374 GCA_044239765.1 Microbacteriaceae bacterium | reverse complement strand
ACAAGCTCGCGCGATTGGATGAGTCGCTCGCGGGCCACTTCGACCTCGAACGGCGAGACTCCCTGCGCTACGAGATCGACCTCAGCACGGCCGCAGCAGCCGATCTGACGACTATGGGGCCGTCGGGGCACCACGACACGGCGGGAGCCTGGAAGGGCGGCACAGTGACCGTCAGCGTCGATTGCAGCGTTTTCACGCCGCGACCGTAAGGCCTAGTGGGCGAAGTACCCGCGGAAATACTCGTACTGCCAGCCGATAATGCTGACCACGAAGACGCCGCCGCCGATGATCGAGATCCAGAATCCAACGGCAAGGCCGGCGAACACGAGGCTGGCGCTGAATGCCAGCATGACCGGCCACCAGCTCCACGGGCTGAAGAAGCCCTGCTCGGCGTCTCCGTCATCGATCTCTGCCTCAGTGCGGTCTTCCGGGAGCTCGCCGCCCTGACCCGCGTAGACGCGGTTGAGGTAGAACGCGATGAAGGCCGACAGGATGCCGCTGAGCGCGATCGCCACGGCGCCAACCCACTCGATGCCGTCCCACCAGTTCACAACATCGTTGCGCTGCGGGTCGATGACCGACCAGATGATGTAGGCCGCGTCGGCAAGCCAGAAGAAGACCGCGAGGATCAGAAAGAGAACGTAGTTGGCTTTCACTTCTTTACCTTCTCGTCAGCGAGGTCGTAGACCGGGGCATCAGGGGCGTCCTTCGCGGGGCCGATGCCGACCGGAATGGGCGCCTCGGGGTGGTGCAGGTCGAATGCCGGCGCCTCCGAGCGGATACGCGGGATCGATGTGAAGTTGTGGCGCGGGGGTGGGCTTGACGTCGCCCACTCGAGCGACCGGGAGTAACCCCAGGGGTCATCGACTCCGACCATCGGAGCCTTTCGGGCGGTGATGTAGACGTTGTATAGGAAGGGCAGCATAGACAAGCCGAGCAGCATGGCACCAACCGTCGACACCTGGTTCATCCAAGTCACGCCGTCTTCAGGCAGATAGCTGTAGTAGCGGCGCGGCATTCCAGTCACGCCGATCCAGTGTTGGATGAGGAACGTCGTGTGGAAGCCGATAAACAGCAGCCAGAAGTGCAGCTTGCCCAGCCGCTCGTTGAGCATTTTGCCCGTCCATTTGGGCCACCAGAAGTAGAAGCCGCTGAACATTGCGAACACGACAGTGCCGAAGACCACGTAGTGGAAGTGGGCCACCACGAAGTAGGTGTCCGATACGTGGAAGTCGAGGGGCGGAGACGCGAGGATCACGCCGGTGAGTCCACCGAAGGTGAAGGTGATGAGGAATCCGATCGCCCATAGCATGGGCGTCTCGAAGGTGACCGATCCGCGCCACATCGTGCCGATCCAGTTGAAAATCTTCACGCCGGTCGGCACTGCGATGAGCATGGTCATCAGTGAGAAGAAGGGCAGCAGCACGGATCCGGTGACGTACATGTGGTGAGCCCATACGGTGACCGACAGGGCCGCGATTGCAATGGTCGCGTAGATCAGCGTCTTGTATCCGAAGATTGGCTTGCGGCTGAAGACTGGGAGAACCTCGGAAATGATGCCGAAGAAGGGCAGCGCAATGATGTAGACCTCGGGGTGCCCGAAGAACCAGAAGAGGTGCTGCCAGAGGATGGCCCCGCCATTCGCCGGGTCGAATATGTGAGCACCGAAGACGCGGTCAGCGCCGAGGGCGAAAAGCGCAGCGGCGAGCACCGGAAACGCCATGAGCACGAGGATGGAGGTGACTAGGGTGTTCCAGGTAAAGATCGACATGCGGAACATAGTCATGCCTGGAGCACGCATCGTGATGATCGTCGTGATGAAGTTGACGGCACCGAGAATGGTTCCGAAGCCGCTGAGAGCCAAACCGAACACCCAGAGGTTTCCGCCGATTCCGGGCGAGAAAGTCGTGCTCGATAGCGGCGCGTAGGCAAACCAGCCGAACGACGCTGCGCCCTGCGGCGTGAGGAAGCCGGACACTGCAGTCGCGGAACCAAAGAAGAACAGCCAGAAGGAGAAAGCGTTCAATCGCGGGAATGCGACGTCTGGCGCTCCGATCTGCAAAGGCATGAGGGAATTCGCGAATCCGAAGAACAGCGGCGTTGCGAACATTAGCAGCATGATCGTGCCGTGCATGGTGAAGAGCTGGTTGTACTGCTCACGAGTCGCGATGACCTCGAGACCGGGCGCGAAGAGCTGGGCGCGGATGAGCAGCGCCATAACACCACCGATGCAGAAGTAGACGAAGGAGGTGATCAGGTAGAGGTTGCCAATGACCTTGTGGTCGGTGGAGGTGATCCACTTGACGACGACGTTGCCCTTGCGGTCAGCGCGGGTCGAGCCGTAGCCAACGGTTGTCGCGGTCATTCGCTTCCTTCTTCTTCAAGAGGTTCAGTCTCTTCGACCCGGCCGGCCGTGCCGGGCAGGTTGGTGTTGACGTTGTAGTCGGACCCGATGGAGCCGGTATTGCCCGCGGCCTTGAGCGAGGCGACGTATGCGTCGTAGTCTTCCTGGCTGACCACCTTGACGGTGAACAGCATGAGCGAGTGGTACTCACCGCAGAGCTCTGCGCACTTGCCCTGGTACTCGCCGATCTTGGTCGGCGTGAAGTACATGTAGTTGGTCTTGCCGGGAATCATGTCCTTCTTGTACAGGAAGTCAATGATCCAGAACGAGTGGATGACATCGCGGGACTCGATGTCGATCTCGACCTTCTTGTCGACCGGCAGGTACAGAACGGGCAGCTGTGCCTCATCGACCGCGCCGGCCTCGCCCTGACCCTCTTCGAGAACCTGAGCCTGGATGCCCTGGTAGTAGACGTCTTCAGAGAGGTAGTTGAAGTCCCAGCCCCAGCGCTTGCCGTAGACCTCGATGGTGACGTCGGGGTCACCCGGGTCGGCCTCGATGGCGGCCTGGTCACGCGCGGTGAAGGCGAAGAAGCCCAGCACGAGGATGAAGGGAACGATCGTGTAGAAGATCTCGACCGGAAGGTTGTAGCGCAGCTGAACCGGAAGTCCGGTCTGGCCCTTGCGACGGCGGTAGACGACGGCGGCCCAGATGACGAGACCCCAGGTGATCACACCGACGACGAGCAGAACGATCCACGACGTGGTCCACAGGCCGATGACGCGGCTCGTGTGGTTGGTTGTCTCGGCATCACCCGGGAGCCAGCCCTGAAGCTGCTCCTGGGTGCATCCCGCGAGAACGAGGGCTACTGCGAGTCCCATGGGGATTGCAGACCATTTGGCCCATTTGGACCGGCGGTTAGAGCGCACCTGTGACCTCTCGGATGACGCGGACGTGTTCATTGCCAGTCTATAACCAGCTTGAGCGGTCGCCTTTTGCGACACCGGCGAAAACGGGGGCGGACAACGAAAAAACGGCCCGATTGCTCGGACCGTTTCTCGTGAAAGGCGTGGATTTAGTGGAACGAGTCCCCGCACGCGCAGCTGCCCGCGGCGTTGGGGTTGTCGATCGTGAAGCCCTGCTTCTGAATCGTGTCTTCGAAGTCGATCGAGGCACCCTCGAGGTAGGGCACGCTCATCTTGTCGACGACGACCTCGACGCCCTCGCCGAACTCGCGAACGGCGTCGCCCTCGAGAACACGCTCGTCGAAGTAGAGCTGGTAGATGAGACCGGAGCATCCGCCCGGCTGCACGGCGAGGCGCAGACGCAAGTCGTCACGGCCCTCCTGGCTCATGAGGCTGCGCACCTTGTCAGCAGCGGCGTCGCTAAGGCCTACGCCGTGAGTTTGCACCTGGCCAACGCCGTGGGTCAGTTCGGGGGTGATGGTGTCAGTCATGTCTAAATCCTACGTCCGTGCATTGAGCTTTGCCAGCAAGATGGCCTCGCTGAGGATCCCGCGTCGGAATACACCGAGGTGCAGGGACTCGTTGGGGCTGTGCGCGCGGGAGTCCGGGTCCTCCACGCCGGTCACGAGCACCTGCGCGTCGGGGAACAGCTCGACGAGGTCGGCAATGAACGGGATAGAGCCGCCGACTCCCACGTGCACCGCAGGCTTTCCCCACGCCTCGAGCATCGCGTCCGTCGCCTCGGTGACCGCCCAGCCGCTGGTGTCGACGAGAAAGGGGCTGCCCTTGTCGACGTCGCTGATCTCGAGCTGCGCGCCGAAGGGCGCGTTGTCGTGCAGGTGCGCAGAGAGCGCGTCGTAGGCGGCATCCGGGTCCTGTCCGGGGGCGAGGCGCATGCTCACCTTGACGGTGACGCTCGGCACGAGGGTGTTGGAGGCGTTCTGCACCGTCGGGGCGTCGATGCCGGTGATCGTCAGCGCCGGCTGGTACCAGAGCCGGTCGAGAATAGTGCCCGTGCCCACTGGCGTGACGCCGTCGAGCAGCCCCGCCTCGTCGCGGAGGGTCTGCTCGGTGTACTCGGGCGTCTCCGCCGTGTGACTGACGAGGCCCTTCACGGCGACCGAGCCGTTCTCGTCGTGCAGGGTGGCCAGCAGGCGAATAGCCGCAAGCATCGCGTCGGGCACCGCGCCGCCGAACATTCCGGAGTGCGAGGCGTGCGCCAGGGTCGACACGCGCAGCTTGAACGTGACGTTGCCGCGCAGGGCGACGGTGAGAGCGGGGGTCTCGGTGTCCCAGTTGCCGGAGTCAGCGACGACCATGACGTCTGCCGCCAGCTCTGCGCGGTTCTCGTGCAGGAAGTTCTTGAAGGAGCGGGAGCCGAACTCCTCCTCCCCCTCGATGAAGACGACGAGCCCGAGCTCGAGATCGGGCCCGACCGTGTCGACGAGGGCGCGAATCGCGGCGACGTGCGACATGACGCCCGCCTTGTCGTCGGCGGAGCCACGACCGTAGAGACGGTCGCCGCGAACGGTGGGCTCGTAGGGCAGCGAGTCCCACTGGGCGTCGTCTCCGGGAGGCTGCACGTCGTGGTGGGCGTAGAGCAGAATCGTGGGCTTGCCGTTGCGGGCCTTGCGGGTCGCGAGAACGGCGGGGCGACCGAGGTCCCCTGATTCGGCCTGCGGAGCGCGGCGGATCTCGATGAGCTCGAAGACACCCGTCTGCTCGAAGAGGGCACGCACGGCCTCGGCGCTCGCATCCACCCGGGAGAAGTCGAAGCCGTCCCAGGCGACCGAGGGGATGCGAACGAGGTTCGACAGATCGGCAATCGCGGCCGGCAGACCGGCGTCTACTGCGTCCGCCAGGCCTGGCAGGGTTTCGCCGGACACATTTTCTTCGAGGGTCATGCGGGTAATCTTAGATTCTCCCCCTAGACAAGGACTCCACCGTGGCACGCAGCACGCAGTCTCCCGCCGGCACCTCGCCCGGCACGGAGCTCAACCAGGACAGCATCTCGGGCGGCAAGGGTCACGCGACCCCGACCCGCAAGGAGAAGGAGGCCGCACGC
>JBIIAR010000176.1:0-5434 GCA_044239765.1 Microbacteriaceae bacterium | reverse complement strand
CGGGCCGTGCGCTCGGCAGCTCGGCGAACAGGCTCTGGCGAAAGGCCCCGCGGTCGTCGTGGTTGCCCATCACCCAGATCACCTGGGCGCCCAGGCGCGCGGCCACCGGCTCGACCATCGCGCGCAGTCGGTCGTAGGCGTCGGGCTCGCCGCGGTCGGCGAGGTCGCCGGTGAAGATGATCGCCTCTGGCCTGCCCTCGGAGGCCTCGAGCTCGGTCAGCAGCTGCCGCAGGTGGTCCTCCGCGTCGACCGAGCCATAGAGCCGATTTCCACCGCCCAGCAGGTGCGTGTCACTGAGATGGAGCAGAAAGTGGTCCGGCCTGGGGTACTCAGCCGTTCGAGTGGTCACGGGATTCAATTCCAGTCGGGTTGCGTCGATGCGAACACACCAATCGTAGAGAAGTCGACCAGTCCGCGGTTACATCGACCTGAACGTTGCACGGCGAGTC
Source organism: Microbacteriaceae bacterium (assembly GCA_044239765.1). Taxonomy (GTDB): domain Bacteria; phylum Actinomycetota; class Actinomycetes; order Actinomycetales; family Microbacteriaceae; genus Conyzicola. The sequence goes on along the minus strand of JBIIAR010000176.1, from coordinate 4,985 downwards.
GTGGACTGTTTGTCGTCGCCCGCGCCGATCCGCGGCCCGCACCATCGCAATTAGCGATAAGCTGAGCGTTAACGCACCAACGAACCCACCAGCCGCACCGTGACTGGGTCTGGGTACCCGAGCAGGCGTTTTCTTACAGCAGGGTCTGTGTTGTTCAGACAGAGACCGGTACCCGCGTCTGCATAGACGCAAGGAGGAACATGGCCCAGTCCGGCCAGGGATCAACTCGCCAGCGACCCGCTGGTTCACGCTCCGGCGGCTCCAGAGGCCGCAGCAGGGGCACCGATGACGCCGGCGTCATCCCCGTGCTGGCCCGCGCCGCGCGCGAGGTCGAGACAGCCGTGCAGAAGGGACCGCTCAAGCCCGCCAACCGCGCGCGATTCCAGGTCGCCACGCTGCTGCTGCGCGAGGAGCGCGCCCGTGTGAAGGTCGACCCCGCACTGACCGACTCCGAGCGGGCCAACGAGCAGAAGAGACTGGATGGCCTGGCCGGCATCCTCGCGAAGACCGCCGCCCGCGACACCTCCCTCATCGCCATGCTCGCCGAGGACGCCCCGGTCACCGCCGCCGCGAAGGCCATGCGCCGCGACCTGCTCATCGCCGCAGGCGTTGAGCTGAGCCCGGACGAGCTCATCATCACCACGGAGCCGAAGCCGGTCGACAAGACCATCGAGAAGCAGGTTGTGCCCCAGTCGGTGCGCCAGATGCAGATGTCGAACCCCTTTCTCGCCCCCGACTTCAGCGCGGTTCAGGCCAAGCCCGCGCAGACCAGCCGCCTCGGCAACTGGGAGCTCATCGAGCCGCTCTTTCGCGCCTTCGAGTACGGCGCCGGCGGGGGAGCGGCCAGCATGGAGTTGCCAGAGGCCAAGTCGCTCACCACCCCCGGCAACCTCGAGCTCATGCGTCACCAGGCCCGCTTCGTCGAGGAGGTACGCAGCGGACACCGCACCTTCCTGCTCGCTGACGAGCCAGGACTCGGCAAGACGGCGCAGGCGCTGCTGGCAGCATCCGTCTCGAATTCGTACCCGCTGCTGGTCGTCGTTCCCAACGTCGTCAAGACCAACTGGGCGCGCGAGGTCGAGCTGTGGACGCCGCAGCGCACCGCGACCGTCGTGCACGGCGATGGCAAAGACGTCGACGCCTTCAGTGACGTCGTCATCGTCAACTACGAGGTGCTCGACCGTCACGTCGGCTGGCTCAGTCGTTTCGGCTTCAAGGGCATGGTCGTCGACGAGGCTCACTTCATCAAGAACCTCAAGAGCGAGCGCTCGAAGCACGTGATGGCGCTCTCGCGCAGCATCCGCGCAGCGCAGCCGAAGGCGCTGATGATCGCCCTCACCGGCACGCCGCTCATCAACGACATCGACGACTTCCGTGCGATCTGGCAGTTTCTCGGCTGGATCGACGAGAAGAAGCCGCTCACCGCGCTCATGGACAAGCTTGAGGCAACCGGTCTGACCCCGGCCGACTTCGGCTTCTTCGCCGAGGCGCGCCAGGCCGTCATCGACATGGGCATCGTGCGGCGAAAGAAGGTGGATGTCGCGGCTGACATTCCCGCCCGTCGCATCGCCGACATCCCTGTCGAGCTCGACGGTGACCTTGGCCGCTCGATTCACGCGGCAGAGGCAGCCCTCACGGCGCGCCTGCTCTCTACCTTCAACCGCGTGCGCGCGCTCAAGCCCGACGCTGCCACCGAGGACCTGCTGCGCGTTGTCGCCCACGCAGAGCTCGAGGAGTCAAAGGCCGCCAAGACCGACGACAACGTGTTCACCATGGTGCGCAAGATCGGCCAGGCCAAGGCAGGACTCGCGGCTGACTACACGATCCAGCTCGCGCGCAACGTCGGCAAGGTCGTCTTCTTCGCCAAGCACATCGACGTGATGGACCAGGCAGAGGAGCAGTTTGCCAAGGCCGGGCTCAAGACCGTCTCGATTCGCGGCGACCAGAGCCCCAAGGCACGGCAGGAGGCCATCGACGGATTCGACACGGATCCCGAGGTCGCCATCGTCGTCGCCTCGCTGACCGCGGCGGGCGTGGGCCTCAACCTGCAGGCGGCGTCGAACGTGGTGCTCGCGGAGCTCAGCTGGACCAGCGCGGAGCAGACCCAGGCCATCGACCGCGTGCACCGCATCGGTCAGGAGCTGCCAGTCACCGCGTGGCGCATCATCGCTGCGCACACGATCGACGCGAAGATCGCCGAGCTGATCGACAGCAAGGCGGGGCTCGCCGCGCGGGCCCTCGACGGCTCGGATGACGAGGTCACCGCCGAGGCGAACGTGCAGCTCTTCGCGCTGATGAGCCTGCTGCGCGACGCCATCGACGAGTAGTCACAAGTGCCGGTCAGGTAGACGACTCCCTCTGAACAACCCCCACACCGGGGGTTCCCCAGACTGGGGGGCGCGGCTCTGGCAGCGCTCCCAATAACGTCATACCCATGCACTAGTCGGGGGACTAGGGACGACGGTGGCCCAGGGCTGAGAAGTGAAATCACGGGGGTGATTTCGATCTAGTTCTCATTCGGGGCCGCAAGCCACCGTCGTCCTAGCAGAACTCTTCTCGGTGGCTGAGCCGCGCCGGTACGCTGCTAGAGCGCTACGAAGGTCGTGAGAAGCGGCAGAAGCCCGCTCACCAGCATGAGAGCCGCGGCTATGGCTGCGAGTGCCACCAGCGCCACGATGAGCGGCGCAGCCCCGCTGCGGCCTGTCTCGCGCGACACGTAGAAGGCGCGTGGCGCAAGGTAGAGCACCGGCGTCAGCAGTGCGAGCGCGGGCGGACTCGTGGAGTCGTGCCCGGCGCGGTGCAGGATGCGGCGATCGGCGAAGGCGAGGGGAAGGCCCGTCACCAGGAACACGGCGCCGAGAATGCCGACGGCGAAGGCGGTGTACAGCAGCGGGAGGAAGGTCGCCACCGCGAATGCGGCGCCGACGAAGAGAACTGGTAGCAGGGCGAGCACCCAGGCTGCGGCAGTGAATCGGCGCTCTGGCGTGAAACGGTTGCCGCCGCGCACCTGCGGGACCGACCCGAAGGGCTGGTAGTCGTTCTCGAAGGTCGGGTTGCTCGCGGGCACGCTGTAGTGCGACTGCACGGGAGCGATCGGAACAAGCGCGGCGTTGCCCGCGTTGGGCTGCGCAACGTTGGTCTGCGGTGGCAGATCGGCATCGGGCAGACGGAAAGCCGGAAGTGGGTCGACCGTCTGCTGTCGCTCGAGGGTCTGCGTTGCGGCGGTCTGCACCGCGAGCGGGCCGGTGGAGTGCACGGTCGCTGCTGCCTGCTGCGCAAGGTACGCGGGCGTGCTGGGCTGCGCGACTACCGGCGCAGCGGCTGCGACCTGCTGAACGACTGGCGCCGAGTGGATGAGAGTCGGGCGATACTGGGCAAAGTCGTTGGTCCACGACGACCCAGTCCACCAGCGTTGCTGGAAGCTGCCGGCGGGGTCGGGGTACCACCCTGCCGGAATGGGAGTGCTAGGGACTACAGACATGGCGGGGGCCACTTCTTTCAAGATCGGGTTATTGAAAGTCAACAGTCATTTTAGTCGCATTTTCTATGAATACCGATTGAATATTCTGCCCCACTGCGGGGGCGCACCGAAAACGACGGGCGCGAACGCAGAAATGGGGCGCAACCCGAAGGTCGCGCCCCATTTCGCATGGACTTAGTTGTTGCCGTTGAACGAACCCCAGTCGACGACCTGCCAGGCGATCCATCCGTTGGAGCGCTCGAGGGTGACCGTGATGTCGAAGGTGTTCTGTGCCGCGTCAACCGACTCGCAGACGATCTGCTCGCCCGGCAGAACCGGCGGGTTGCCCTGGCAGTCGACGGTCATCTGGCTGCCGGCGATGAGCATGGCATCGCCCGCGACGGTGTCCTCGATCTGCGCCGTGAACATCGCGGGAAGCAGTGCGATCAGCACGCCGGGCACGGCGACGACGGAGGCGAGGTGAAGCACACCGAGGCCGAACCAGACGAGAACCGGGCCGATACCGTGGCCGGTCTCGCGAATGGTGGACCGAGCGCGCAGCAGCAGGTAGACCGGGGCACTCAGCGCGGCCCAGCCCCAGTGGGCGGGACGGCTGTGACCTGCGGCCACCAGTGCCTTGTGGTCGAAGTAGGCGAGCAGGATCACCAGCAGGTACGGAACGGCGAGGATGCCGATGTAGATGAACTGGCTGCCCGTCATGCCGAGCGAGGTCAGCAGCAGGAGGCTGATCACGAGCTGGAACAGCGGGATCATCGCGATGATCCATGCCGGGCCAGTGCTCGACTGCTTCGGGGCACCCGCGGTCGCCGTGGTGGCGACGTGGTCGACCGTGACGATGGGGGTCTTGACGCGCGTGCCCGCGCGACGTGTCTCCTTCTCACCGAACAGGGCGTCGAGTGCCTCGGCGGGCGCAGTGGCCGGCTTCGCGTCGAAGATCGAGTCGAGCGAGGGGCCGGAGTGACCCGCAACGGGGGCCTCGACGATGGGGTCCGGCTGGTAGAGCGACTCCACCTTGGGTGCGACGGGCTGTGCGGGAGCGGTGAACGCGGGAGCAGCGGCAGCCGGGGCGGCCGGAGCGGCAGCGGGCGGTGCAGCGGGTGCGGAGGGGGCACCCTGGCTCACCTGCGTGAATGCGCGCGGCGGGTCGAGTTCGCGCAGCGACTCCGCCGTCGGCACAGAGGGCTCGGCGGGACGGCGTGCGTCTCCGGCGCGCTCGCGCAGGCGCTCGTCGCGGCGGGTCGGGATGTCGTCATCCGCCCAGGCGAACTTGGTGTCCTGCACGACCATCGGCTGGCGCGCGGCAGAGGTCTGCTCCGTCCAGGCGTGGTTGTTCCACCAGCGCAGCTGCGGCAGACCCAACGGGTCCGGATACCATCCGGCCGGGGCCCCAAAAAGATCGTCTTGAGACACGGTTGCTCTTCCCTCCCCGAAAGCCAAGTATGTTTCGAGTCCTCGCAAGTATATTTACGACCCCGGAGCAAAAGCACCCCTTGGATGGGTGCCG
>JBIIAR010000008.1:0-20261 GCA_044239765.1 Microbacteriaceae bacterium | reverse complement strand
CGCCGAACGAGGATGCGCCCCGTCGTCGTCTCGAGGGCCTTGATGCGCTGGCTCACCGCCGACGGGGTGAGGTGCAGCGTCGCCGCAGCAGCCTCGAAGGAGCCTTCGTCGATCGTGGCAGCGAGGGCCCTCAGCTGAGACAGATCCATGATTAGTGATGCTAATGCAAGCTAAGAATCATTAGCTGTGCTTTTTTCACTCGCGCCTCTAGCGTGGAACCGTGCTTGCAGCTCTCTCTGGCCTCGGTTTCGGCCTGTCCCTCATCATCGCCATTGGGGCACAGAACGCCTTTGTGCTCAGGCAGGGCCTTCGACGAGAGCACGTGCTGCCGGTCGTGGCCATCTGCGCGCTCTCCGACGCGCTCCTCATCGCGCTCGGGGTCGGCGGGCTCGGCTCACTGCTGCAACTGGTGCCATGGCTGCTCGTGGTCGTGCGCGTGGGCGGCGCTGGGTTTCTCATCGTCTACGGTGTGCTTGCCGCACGCCGCGCGTTCCGCCCCTCCGCCCTCATTGCCGCGGATGACGGCACGGCAACTCCGCGGTGGACAGCCATCGTGACCGTGCTCGCACTCACCTGGCTCAACCCGCATGTCTACCTCGACACCGTCGTGCTGCTCGGCTCCGTCGCCGGAACGCACGGCGACCAGCGCTGGTGGTTCGGTCTTGGGGCGATCGTGGCCAGCATCCTGTGGTTCACTGCCCTCGGATTTGGCGCGCGGTATCTGCGTCCGCTCTTCGCCAAGCCCATCGCGTGGCGCATTCTCGACGGGGTGATCGCGATCGTCATGATCGCGATCGCGGTCTCGCTACTGCTCGGGCTGGCCGAATAGCGCGCTGATCGTCGCGACGTCATCGGCCGAGAGCGCGGTCGCCCCGGCAGCAGCGTTCTGCGCGATCTGCTCCGGCTTCGTGGTGCCGGCGATCACACTCGTGAGTCCCGGCTGGGCGAGCAGCCAGCCGAAGGTCGCCTCGAGCATCGTGAGTCCGCGCTCGGCGCAGAAGGCCGCGTAGGCCTCGATGGCATCCCACGGCGCCTCATCGTGCACGTGGGGGCGGATCGCCATCACGCGGCTGTCGGCCGGTCCGCCCTCGCGGGTGAACTTGCCCGTCAGCAGGCCGTTGGCGAGCGGGAAGAAGGGGAGGAATCCGAGTCCATAGTTGTTGACGGCCGGAAGCACCTCGGCCTCGACACCACGCACGAGCAGGCTGTACTCGTTCTGCGCGCTGATGAACCTGGGGTGGTTCGCAAGCTGCGCCTGGTACTCGGCGTCAGCGATCTGCCAGCCACTGAGGTTGGAGTGCCCGATGTAGCGCACCTTGCCCTCGGCGATGAGCTCGTCGAGCGCGGCGATGGTCTCGCCGATGGGTGTCAGCGGGTCGGGGGTGTGCAGCTGGTAGAGGTCGATCCAGTCGGTCTGCAGCCGGCGCAGCGATGCCTCGACGGCGATGCGGATGTAGCGGCGCGACCCACGCGCACCCCAGTCCGGTCCGTTGACGCCCTGCATATCGAGCCCGAACTTCGTCGCGAGCACGATTCGGTCGCGCTTGCCCTGCAGCGCGACGCCCATGAGCGTCTCGCTGAGGCCCCGCTCGGAGCCGTAGATGTCGGCGGTGTCGAAGAGCGTGACTCCCGCGTCGATCGCCGCGTCGATGACGGCGTTCGTGCCCTCCTGCGTGCCGGTGAGGGTCTTCTGGCGGCCGAAGTTGTTGCAGCCGAGGCCGACGGTCGAGACGCGCAGGCCAGAGCGGCCGAGGGAGCGGTATTCCATGCTCCGAGCCTATTCCTCTCCCCCACAGCGACCGCGCCTCTCCCGCTCGCACCGCACGCTGCAGAGTGTCGGATGCGGTGGCTACAGTCAGAGCATGATCACCACTTCCTCCCCCGCCTTCATTCGGCGCGTCGAGAGCCCGATCGGGCGGCTCGAGATCACGAGCGATGGCGACGCCATCACTGGGCTGTCCATCGAGCGCGGCGGCCACCTTCCCTTCGACGAGCAACCCGAGAACAGCAATGCCGTTCTTGACCGTGCCGCCCAGCAGCTCACCGAGTACTTCGCCGGCGCACGCAAAGACTTTGACCTGCCGGTCTCGCTGCGGGGCACCGAGTTTCAGCAGTCCGTCTGGAGCCAGCTCAACGACCTTGGCTTCGGCGAGGTCGCCTCCTACGGCGAGCTTGGCCTCGCGACCGGGCGATCCACCGCTGGGCGGGCCGTCGGCGGTGCCGTGGGCGCTAACCCCATCCCGATCATCGTGCCCTGCCACCGCGTGCTCGCCTCGAACAACCGCATCACCGGCTACAGCGGCGGTGAGGGCGTTGCCACCAAGGCGTGGCTGCTCGCCCACGAGGGCATCACCCACTCGGTGTGAGCAGCGCAATTGTCGGAGACGACGGCTTGGCCCGCTGCGCCTGGGGCGCCAGCGACCCCGAGTACCGCCGCTACCACGACGAGGAGTGGGGTGTTCCGCTGCACGGTGATCGCCCCCTCTTCGAGAAGATGAGCCTCGAGGGCTTTCAGGCGGGGCTCTCGTGGATCACGATCCTGCGGCGCCGTCCGGGCTTTCGCGAGGCCTTCCACAACTTCGAGCTGTCCGCCGTGGCGGCGATGACGCCTGCCGATGCCGATGCGCTTATGCTCGACGCCCGCATCATCCGCAACCGCGCGAAGATCGAGGCGACCATCGGCAACGCGCGCCTCGCCCTCGAGCTCACGGCCGACGTCCCGGGGGCATTCGACCGGCTCATGTGGAGCTTTGCTCCCCCGCCGCGCGACCGCCACCCCGCCGACTTCAGCGAGGTGCCCGCGGTGACTCCGCAGTCCACCGCGATGAGCAAGGCCCTGCGCAAGCTCGGCTTTCGCTTTGTCGGGCCGACGACCATGTACGCGCTGATGCAGTCCAGCGGCATGGTCGATGACCATGTGGCGGACTGCTGGCGCGCTAGCGCCGCCTAGACGGTGGGCGGTGCCTGCGGCGGCTGCGCCTGAGGAGGCTGGGGCTGCTGGTACTGGCCGGGCTGGCGCTGTGATGCCGGCACCGAGCCGTAGCCCGCGAAGGGCGGCGGCCAGCCGTATGACGCGAACCACTCGGGGTGGTACTCGCCGCTGTTCTTACCGCCGAGAATGAAGGCCCACACGAACGGCAGGAAGATTCCCAGCACGAGGAAGGAGCCATCCTTGCCGAAGGCCCGGCCGGTGCGGTACATGCCGATGTACAGGAAGACCGCGGTAACGATGCTGCCATACGGAATCAGCGAGATCAGGGCGAGCCAGCCCTGCTGGCCACCCACCTCGAGCCACTTCCACGTGTTGTAGATCGGCACCCAGGCGATCCAGCTGTCGACGCCGACCTTCTTGAAGAAGGATGAGAGCGCGAGAGCCATCAGCACGTAGATGCCGACGGCGAGCACCAGCGAGAAGATGAGCGTGATCGCGTAGACGGCGAAGATCGTGCCGGCGGCTGCGCCATATCCGTAGTCGTAGTCGTAGTCCATGCACTCAGACTACGAGATCGAGTTCGCCCAGCGCACCATAGTCGAGGTTAATTTGGTTTTTCCGTGCCCAAGCGATGAGAGCATCGGCGTCAGCGTGCACCGCGCCCGACTCCAGCACGGCGCGCGTGAATGCGCCCTTCGCATGCTTGTTGAAGTGGCTGAGGGCAACGCGGCGGCCGTCTGGCCCCTCGGAGAGCACGCGGATGTAGAACGAGTCCTGCGGGCCACGACCGAGTGCCGCGTAGGCCTCCGACCGCAGATCGAGGATCAGCTCGTGCCGCTGCCCCAACTCGGCCTCCACCCCGGCCCGCCAGAGCTTGCCGAGGCCGATGCCCGGCAGTCGCGAGTCGTGCGAGAGCCGGTAGGCGGGAATGCGGTCGTCCGCCCTCAGCAGCCCGAACAGGGCGGAGCCGATCACGAGGTGATCCGCGGCGAATGCGCGGGCCGCCGGCGTCAGGGTTGCAGCATCCAGCGCGTCATAGATGACGCCGGTGTAGCGGTCGATGGCGGGCATCACCGGCGAGCTGAGCAGCTGCCGATTGCGCTCGATCTCGAAGGCTTGGGTCTTGCCGAGCTTGAGGGCCCGAGTGGAGTGCTCGACGGATGCCGCCAAGGCAACCAGAGCGGCAGCCGCGGTGGCGCGGGCTTCCGTCAGCGACGTGAAGCCGAGGCTCTCGAGCTCGAGGCGACTGCCGTCGTCACCCCCGTCGCGCTTGGTCTCGGACGGCGGGAGGATCAGCAGCACGCTACTGCTCGATGAAGGTGAGAGCCTTGTCGACGATCGTGCCCAGCGGCTCCATGGAGTCGAGGGTGATGCGGTCGACCGCGGCGCTCGGGCCAACCCATTCGTCATACTCGTCGAGGCTCTGCTCGACGGCGTGCCAGGTGGGCTCACTGACGTGCGGCAGGTTGCGCTTGCGCGCCTCGAGCCTCTCGCGGTGAACAGCGGGATCCGAGCAGACAACCTCGATGAAGGTCAACGCGCTGCCGTGACGTGCAGCAAGGGAGACCCACTGCTCGCGCGCCGGGTTCACCGCGTTGACGGCGTCGACGATGATGCTGCGATCAGACTCGAGCACGTTGCCCGCGAGGGTCTCAGCGACCAGGTAGGCGGCGAGCCCGGTGGGCTGGTCGGAGTCGATCCCGGCGCTCAGCACCGCCGACTCGATCTGGTCGACCGAGACGAGAGGATGACCGAGACGCTCGCGAATCTGCTCCGCAACCGTGCTCTTGCCTGTACCGGGGAGCCCGGCCATGACTATGAGCACTGTGTCATTTCAGGCACTAGCCCTCGACGAGTTCTGCATCGCGGGCGACGATCGTGACGTTGTTGTTCTCCACAGAGAGAAAGCCATCGGCCGCGTTGGCCTTGATGACCGATCCATCGGTGACGGTGATGCGCACCTCGCCCGAGGCGAGGATCGCCAGCAGCGGCTCGTGGCCGCCGAGGATACCGATCTCGCCCTCGGTGGTGCGGGCAACGACCTGCTTGGCCGCACCCGCCCACACCTCAGCGTCTGCGGAGACGAGGCTCACCTGAAGGTCGGCCATGCTTAGCCGTTCTCCTTCTGGATCTGCGCCCACTTCTCCTCGACGTCGCTGATAGCGCCGACGTTGAAGAATGCCTGCTCAGCCACGTGGTCGAACTCGCCCTTGGCGATCGCGTCGAAGGACTCGATCGTCTCCTTGAGCGGAACCGTCGAACCCTCAACACCGGTGAACTTCTTCGCCATGTAGGTGTTCTGCGACAGGAACTGCTGGATGCGGCGTGCGCGCGAGACGGTGATCTTGTCTTCCTCAGAGAGCTCGTCAACACCGAGGATCGCGATGATCTCCTGGAGTTCCTTGTTCTTCTGCAGAATCTGCTTGACCGTCGTTGCGACGCGGTAGTGGTCGGCACCCAGGTAGCGGGGGTCGAGGATGCGGCTGGTAGAGGTCAGCGGGTCGACGGCCGGGTAGAGGCCCTTCGACGCGATCTCTCGGCTGAGCTCGGTCGTCGCGTCAAGGTGCGCGAAGGTCGTTGCCGGAGCCGGGTCGGTGTAGTCGTCAGCGGGCACGTAGATCGCCTGCAGCGAGGTGATGGAGTGACCACGGGTCGAGGTGATGCGCTCCTGGAGCACACCCATCTCATCCGCGAGGTTCGGCTGGTAGCCGACGGCGGAGGGCATGCGACCGAGAAGGGTCGAGACCTCAGAGCCGGCCTGCGTGAAGCGGAAGATGTTGTCGATGAAGAGCAGAACGTCCTGGTTCTGAACATCGCGGAAGTACTCCGCCATGGTCAGTGCCGACAGGGCGACGCGAAGACGCGTTCCCGGCGGCTCATCCATCTGGCCGAAGACGAGGGCGGTCTTGTCGAAGACGCCCGCCTCCTCCATCTCGCCGATGAGGTCGTTGCCCTCACGAGTGCGCTCACCAACTCCGGCGAACACCGAGACACCGCCGTGGTCCTGCGCGACGCGCTGGATCATCTCCTGGATCAGAACGGTCTTGCCGACACCGGCACCGCCGAAGAGGCCGATCTTTCCACCGAGCACGTAGGGGGTGAGAAGGTCGATGACCTTGATGCCGGTCTCGAAGAGCTCGGTCTTCGACTCGAGCTGGTCGAACGACGGCGGCTCGCGGTGGATCGGCCAGCGCTCTGCGAACTCGAACTTCTCGCCCGGCTCGCCGTTGAGCACCTCGCCGATGACGTTGAAGACCTTGCCCTTGGTGGCGTCGCCGACCGGCACGGTGATCTGGGCACCGGTGTCGCGAACCTCCTGGCCACGAACGATGCCGTCCGTGGGCTTGAGGGCGATGGCACGAACGAGGTCGTCACCGAGGTGCTGGGCAACCTCGAGGGTGATCTCGGTCGACTCGGAGCCGATGGTGATGGTGGTCTTGAGCGCGTTGTAGATCGGAGGGATCGAGTCGTGTGCGAACTCGATGTCGACGACCGGGCCCGTGACGCGGGCGACGCGGCCGACGCCGGTCGCCTTCGCGGCGGGGGCCTTCTTGGTTGCGGTAGCCATAAGTGGTTTCTCTCTCTGTCGCGTTACTTAGCCGAGCTCAGGGCGTCTGCGCCGCCGACGATCTCGGAAATCTGCTGGGTGATCTCCGACTGGCGAGCGTTGTTCGCGAGTCGGGTGTAGTCGGTGATGAGCTTGTCGGCGTTGTCGCTCGCAGACTTCATCGCCTTCTGGGTGGCCGCGTGCTTGCTGGCAGCGGACTGCAGCATGGCGTTGAAGATGCGGCTCTCGATGTAGACGGGCAGCAGCGCGTCAAGCACGTCGCCGACCTCGGGCTCGAACTCGTAGAGCGGCAGCACCTCGTGGTCGCCGGGCTCGTCGACTCCCTCCACAACCTCGAGGGGCAGAAGGCGCACGACCTCGGGGCTCTGGGTGAGCATGCTCACGAAGCGGTTGTAGACGATGTGGATCTCGTCAACGCCACCCTCAGACGTCGGCTGCAGGAACTTGGCGACAACCGCATCCCCGATCTCCTTCGCCGTTGAGAACTCGGGCGCGTCTGTCTCGCCGACCCAGCTCTGCAAGAACTCGCGACGACGGAAGGCGAAGTAGCCAACCGACTTGCGGCCCACGAGGTAGTAGACAATGTCCTTGCCCTGGCTGCGCAGCAGCGTGGCGAGCTCCTCTGCCTCGCGCAGCACGTTCGAGTTGAACGCGCCGGCGAGTCCACGGTCCGAGCTGAAGATGACGACCGCTGCGCGCTCGACCTTCTCCGGCTCGGTGGTGAGGATGTGGTCGACATTCGAGAAGGTCGCAACAGCGGACACCGCGCGCGTGATCGCGCGCGAGTACGGGCCGGAGGCCTGCACCCGGGCGAGCGCCTTCTGAATGCGCGACGCCGAGATGAGCTCCATGGCCCGAGTGATCTTCTTGGTCGTCTGGGCAGACTTGATCTTCTGCCGGTAGACCCGAAGTTGCGCTCCCATGTTGTATCCCTGTATCCCGAGCTAGCGCTTAGCGCTTGCCCTTAACGATCTTTTCCTGAACGACTTCCTCAGGCTCGGTGGCCTCGAAGACCTCGGAGCCAACGGAGGCGAGCGGCTTGCCCTCGCCCGTCTGGAACTCGAGCTTGAACTTGTCGACAGCGGCCTCGAGGTCAGCGGTCGTCGCGTCGTCGAGCACGTTGGTGTCGCGCAGGGTGGTGAGCACCGTGGTGTTGCGCGCGAGGTAGTCGTGCAGCTCCGACTCGAAGCGAAGGATGTCCTCGACGGGCACCTCGTCGAGCTTGCCGTTGGTGCCGGCCCAGATCGAGACGACCTGGTTCTCGACGGGGAACGGCGAGTACTGCGGCTGCTTGAGCAACTCGGTCAGGCGCGCGCCGCGGGCGAGCTGGCGACGGCTGGCGGCATCCAGGTCGGAGGCGAACAGCGCGAAGGCCTCGAGCGAGCGGTACTGGGCGAGCTCGAGCTTGAGCGTTCCCGACACCTTCTTGATCGACTTGACCTGTGCGTCACCACCAACACGCGAGACCGAGATTCCCACGTCAACAGCGGGGCGCTGGTTGGCGTTGAAGAGGTCGGACTGCAGGAAGATCTGGCCGTCGGTGATCGAGATCACGTTGGTCGGAATGTATGCGGAGACGTCGTTCGCCTTGGTCTCGATGATCGGAAGACCGGTCATCGAGCCGGCGCCCAGCTCATCGGAGAGCTTGGCGCAACGCTCGAGCAGACGGGAGTGCAGGTAGAACACGTCACCGGGGTAAGCCTCACGTCCCGGCGGGCGGCGCAGCAGGAGGGAGACGGCGCGGTAGGCCTCAGCCTGCTTCGACAGGTCATCGAAGATGATGAGGACGTGCTTGCCGTCGTACATCCACTGCTGGCCGATGGCCGAGCCGGTGTAGGGGGCGAGGTACTTGAAGCCGGCGGGGTCGGAGGCGGGAGCCGCGACGATGGTCGTGTACTCCATTGCTCCGGCATCCTCGAGCGCGCCCTTGACGGCGGCGATCGTGGAGCCCTTCTGGCCGATGGCGACGTAGATGCAGCGAACCTGCTTGTTCGTGTCGCCCGACTCCCAGTTGGCCTTCTGGTTGATGATCGTGTCGATCGCGATAGCCGTCTTGCCGGTCTGGCGGTCGCCGATGATGAGCTGGCGCTGGCCGCGGCCGATCGGGATCATCGCGTCGATGGCCTTGATTCCGGTCTGCATGGGCTCGTGCACGCTCTTGCGCTGCATGACGCCGGGAGCCTGCAGCTCGAGGGCGCGACGCGTGGTCGCGGCAATCTCGCCCAGGCCGTCGATCGGCGAGCCGAGCGGGTCGACAACGCGACCGAGGAACGCGTCGCCGACGGGCACGGAGAGGACCTCACCCGTGCGGGTGACCTCCATGCCCTCTTCGATGCCGGCGAACTCGCCGAGCACGACGACGCCGATCTCGTTCTCGTCGAGGTTCTGGGCGAGGCCGAGAACACCGTTCGAGAAGCGGATGAGCTCGTTGGCCATGACGCCGGGCAGTCCCTCGACGTGCGCGATGCCGTCACCCGCGTCGGTGACGTAGCCGACCTCGGTGGTCGCGGACTTGCCGGGCTCGTAAGCCTTGACGAAGTCCTTCAGCGCGTCGCGGATTTCATCCGGGCTGATGGTGAGTTCTGCCATTGGGTTTCCTCTTCTTGTGAAGCGTGTAGCGGGCTAGGAAGCCAGCTGAAGTCTGAGTTCGGTGAGCTTGGTGGCGATGGTGCCGTCGGTGACCTCGTCGCCGATCTGCACGCGAACACCACCGACGATCGACGGGTCGATCACGTGGTTGATGCGCAGCTCGCGGCCCGAGCTCTTCGAGAGTGCCGCCGCGAGGCGGGTGAGCTGCTTGTCATCGATCGCCGAGGCCGTCGTGACAGTGGCGACGGCCAGGCCGGCCTCGTCCGCGACGATGGAGGCCGCAGAGCGCAGAAGCGCGGCGATGCGGCGGCCGCGGGGCTGCTGCACCAGGTGATCGAGGATGGCAACCGTCTGCGTGCTGGCCTTCTTGCCGATCAGCGTGCTGATCAGCGCAGACTTGGACGCCGCAGAGCCGAGCTTGCTGCCCACCGCGAGTTCGAGCTCTGCGTCGGATGACACGGCCGAGCCGAAGGCGAAGAGCTCTTTCTCGATGGCGGTCGTCGCGGAGGCCGAGCGCGCCAGAACGCGGAAGCCGACCTCTTCGATGCCAGCAAGCAGGTCGTCACCCGATGACCAGCGCTGCGAGACAACCGTGCCGAGCAGACCCTTGGCCGCAGCGCCCAGCGAGCCGAACAGCGCGTCGATGACCGCGGTCTTGCTCGCGGCCTCGGCCGATGGGTCAGCGAGGGCGGCGAGAAGCTGGGCGGAGTCGCCGATGACACGGCCAGCGGAGAGCAGCTGCTCACCCGTGGTCACGTCAGCCTTGGCGCCGGAGACTGCTGCCTTCGACGCGCTCAGCGCTTCCCTCGTTGCCGAACCCATTACTTACCGGCCTTCGCCTTCTCGTCCGCCTCAAGCTCGGCGAGGAAGCGGTCGACGATGGCCGCCGACTTCTTGTCGTCGCTGAGGCTCTCGCCGATGACACCGGAGGCGAGGTCGATCGCGAGCGATCCAACCTCTGCGCGCAGCGAGACAAGCGCACTCTGGCGCTCCGCCTCGATGCTTGCCTTGGCGCTGGCGGTGACGCGGGCTGCCTCGACCGTTGCCTGCTCCTTCAGCTCCGCGATGATCGCGTTGCCGTCGGCACGAGCCTGCTCGCGGATGCGAGCGGCCTCGGCGCGGGCCTCTGCCAGCTGCTTCTTGTACTCCTCGAGAGCAGCGGTTGCCTCAGCCTGGGCGTTCTCTGCCTTGCTGATGCCGCCCTCGATGATCTCCGCGCGAGCATCCAGTGACTTCTTGACACGCGGCAGCACGTACAGCGTGAAGAAGATCGCCAGCCCGAGGAACACCACAGAACCCCAGATGAGGTCGGGGGTAGCCGGGAGCAGCGGGTTGAGCGGCGCGTGCGCGTCGTCAGCCATAGGAAGGAGAAGTGCGAGCGACATATTTAGCCTTACTGGCCCTGGGTGAAGATGAAGTAGGTAGCGATGCCGATGAACGCGAGCGCCTCGGTGAATGCGATACCGATGTACATGAGGACCGTGAGGCGACCCTGCAGCTCAGGCTGGCGGGCGACCGACTCGATGGTCTTGCCGACGACAATGCCCACGCCGATGGCCGGGCCGATGGCAGCGAGGCCGTAGCCGATAGTTGCTACGTTGCCGCTCAGTTCAGCGATAACAGACACGATGTGTTTCCTTCCGGTTGGTGGACTCTGACGGGTGCCAGGGTCCGCTTTATAGCTTGAAGTTCTAGTGCTCGTCTGCCAGCGCGAGCTGGAGGTAGACAGCGGTGAGGAGGGTGAAGACGTAGGCCTGCAGGATGGCGACGAGAATCTCGAAGCCCGACCAAGCGAAGGCGAAACCGAGGATTCCGACGCCGACCGCGGTCCAGCCGCCGCTCAGCTCGACGATGAAGAAGTTCGTCGCGAGGAAGAACAGCACCAGCAGGAGGTGACCGACGAGCATGTTCATCAGGAGTCGCAGCGTGAGCGTCACCGGACGAAGCACGAAGGTCGAGACAAACTCGATCGGCGTGACGATCAGGTAGAGCGGCCACGGAACTCCGGGCGGGAAGAGCGCGTTCTTGAAGAAGGCACCGGGGTGCTTCTTGATTCCCGCGTAGATGAAGGTGACGTACGACACGATCGCGAGGATCATCGGGAGGCCGATGAGGGAGGTGCTCGCGATGTTGGCCGGCGGGATGATGCCCGTGAAGTTCGCGGATATCACCACAAAGAAGATCGTCGTCAGCAGCGGAAGGAAGCGTGCGCCGTCTTTCTCGCCAAGCAGATCGATGCCGATGTTGCGCGGGACCGCGAGCACGTACTCGATGGCGGCCTGGAATCGGGTGGGCACGATCTTCATGCGACGCGTACCGAGCCAGAAGACGAAGATCACGATCAGCGCGACAAGAACGCGGATGATCATGATGCGGTTCATCTCGAAGGGCGTTCCGATGAACAGGATCGGCTCGGGGAAGAACTCCTCGACCGAAGGGCCAACGAAAGTGGGCCCCTCGCCGGGTTCGTCAGCGGCGGCGAGAGACGAAAAGATGGTGAGAGCGTGGTGTAGCAGCGCTATCTCCTGAATCGGGGCGCGAAATCACGCGGCGATGAAAATGTGGGGGGTGAATCGGTTTCAACCCTATCAAGAGAATGGCCGATGGCCGAATCCCTATATCGAGCGCGAACTACGGACCGTCGACGGGAGCCGGCGGTATTTCAACCAGTGGAATACGCGAGCGCGCGATGACCACCATGTCGATGACGAGGCTGCCGATGACGGCAACGATGACCGACAGGAAGAGCACAAGCGGGTTGATCCACGGCTGGTCTTTGAGCAGCACGAGGATCACGATGAAGGCGACGAACTTGAGCAGCCAGCCGCCCATGACGATGCTGAGGAAGGCAGGGTGCAGGATGTCCCACTTGGTGACGCGACCGGCCAGCAGAATGCTCGCGGCGGTCACCCCGAGGAACAGGAACGCGATGGCCGCCCCGATCAGGGCGCTGGGAATGCCGCGGTCGTTGTCGACGAGCCATCCGACAACCGATCCCACAACGGCAACGCCGCCAGCGAGGATCGCGCCGTAGCGAAGGATGCGGGAGAAGACGGGGGCGGTGTTCACGACGCCTCTTTCACGGTGTGAGGCTCCGGCTCCAGCTCTGCATCCCGCTCGTCCCGCGTGCGGCCGAACAGCGGCAGCAGGGTGACGGTCGTGCAGACGATGAGCCCGAGGGCGATGAGTCCCGTGGCGTAGGGCCACGGCAGGAACAGGAACGACAGGAAGCCGAGCGAGAAGGCGCCGGTCCAGCCGTAGAAGATGAGAACGGCCTGCAGGTGGCTGTGGCCCATGTCGATGAGGCGGTGGTGCAGGTGCTTGCGGTCAGCCGCGAAGGGCGACTTGCCCGCGGCCATGCGCCGCAGCACGGCGAGCGAGAAGTCCAGCAGCGGCACCACGAGCACCGCGAAGGGCAGCAGGATCGGCAGGAAGGCCGGCAGCAGCTCTGTTCCACTCCAGGTCGACGGGTCGACCTGGCCGGTCACAGACAGAGCGGATGCCGCCATCAGCAGACCGACCAGCAGGGCTCCCGCATCGCCCATGAACAGCTTCGCCGGGTGAAAGTTGAGCGGCAGAAAGCCGAGGCACGCGCCGATCAGCACGGCGGTGATGAGCGAGGCCAGGTTGAAGTACTGGGTGTTTCCCGCCTCAACCGCCAGCAGGTAGGCGTAGATGAAGAACACGCCGTTGGCGATGAGGGCGACGCCGGCAACGAGTCCGTCGAGCCCGTCGATGAAGTTGATGGCGTTCATCACCAGAACCACGACGAGCACGGTGATGACGAGCGACATGCTCGCCGGCAGGATCGTCACGCCGCCGAAGATCGGCAGGGTGTAGATCTGGATGCCGCTCGTCGCGAGCACTCCCCCGACGATGATCTGGCCGGCGAGCTTGGTCCACCAGTCGAGATCCCAGATGTCGTCGGCGACGCCGAGCGCGACGATGAGGAAGGCTGCGACGAGCAGCCCGATCACCTTGGGCGGCTCGGAGAACACGATGCTCAGGGTGTCGAGCTGCGACGCCACCGCGAAGGCAACGACGACGCCGAAGAACATGGCGACGCCGCCGAGGCGGGGCGTCGGGCGTGAGTGCATGTCGCGCTCACGGATCTTCGGGTATAGCCGGTAGCGGTGGCTGAGCTTGAGGATCACGAAGGAGAGCGCGAAGGTCACGACGCCCGAGATGCCGGCGACGAGAACGTAGAAGACTATGCGCATCGATCGGCCCCCACGATGCCGATGATCGCCTCGTCAGAGATGACGCCGTGACGCACGATGCGCAGCTTGCCCTCGGGCAGGTGCAGCGCGGTGGCGTCGACGATGGTCGATCCGGTGGAGACGGCGGCATCCGGGTAGTCGGTGCCCACCCGCCCCGCCTCGAGGTAGACGGGCACGCGGTCGCCGAGCGCGGCCTCCGCGTCGAAGGCGGTCATCGCCGCCGGCTTTCCGGTGCGGTTGGCGCTCGAGACGGCGAGCGGTCCGGTCTCGGCCATGAGCTCGAGCGCGATGTCGTTGGCGGGCATGCGCAGGGCGACGGTGCCGCGGGTCTCGCCGAGGTCCCAGGCCAGTGATCCGCGGGCAGGCAGGATCACGGTGAGGCCACCGGGCCAGAATGCCGCGACGAGCGCGCGAACCTCGTCGGGCACGCTCTCGGCGAGCGCGTCGAGCGTCGGGATGCCGGGCACGAGCACCGGCGGCGGCGCGCTGCGACCGCGGCCCTTGGCGTCGAGAAGTCGGGTGACGGCATCGGGCTGGAAGGCGTCCGCCGCGATTCCGTAGACGGTGTCCGTCGGAATCACGACCAGATCGCCCTTGCCGATCGCCTGACGTGCGAGTCGCATTCCCGTCAGAAGCTCTGATTCGACGGACGTGTCGTAGATAGCCATGGCTCACCCATGCTACTTGGGGCTGTAGCGTTGAACTGCCGTGGACCTCTACCTGTTCGACTTCGACAAGACGTTGTACGGCTACAACTTTCTCCATCGCCTGCCCGCGCTGTCGCGCGCGAGCGGCGTCAGCCAGTACGACCTGGCCAGCGCCTGGTGGGCGGGCGGCTACGAGGCGCGCGCCGAAGCCGGGGAATGGCCGGACGCCGAGAGCTACCTCGCGAAGTTCGCCGAGGTCACCGGCGCCCGACTCACCCTCACGCAGTGGCAGGACGCCCGCATCTCCGCCATGACCCGCATCGACACCAGCGTGCAGGCGCTGCGGCGCTGTGCGAGCCTCGGCACTGTCTCGCTGTTTTCGAACAACCCCTCGATCTTCGCGGCCTCGTTCTCGCGCCTCGCCCCCGATGTCGCAGAGATTCTCGGACCCAATGTCGTCATCAGCTGCGAGCTCGGCGCTCGCAAGCCGACCCCGGAGTCGTACGCCCGTGTGCTGGAGCGCTACGACGCGGCACCAGAGAACACCTTCTTCGCCGACGACAACGCCGGCAACATCCGCGGCGCGCTCGAGGCCGGAATCCACGGCCACCACTTCACCGACCCGCTGCTGCTCGACGAGGCGATCACCGCCTTCGCCGGAAGGAACCGATGACCTCCAAGCTGTTCATCTTCGACATGGACGACGTGCTCTACGACTACGACTGGCGCACGCGCATGGCCGGCATGACCGAGCTCACCGGGCTGTCCCTCGCAGAGATGCGCCGGCTGTGGTGGCATGACGAGGGCGAGTGGGCCGCCGAGGCCGGGGTCTTCACGACGGCCGAGGAGTACCTTGAGGCTTTCCAGAGCGCCATCGGGATGACCGTGGACGAGAGCGAGTGGGTGCGCGTGCGCGGGGCGGCCATGACGCCGCGGCCGCAGTCGATCGCGGCGGTCGCGCGGGCATCCGAGCTGGGTGACGTCACGCTGCTCACGAACAACGGGGCCCTCACCGCCAAGCACCTGCGCGAGTTGGCGCCCGCCCTGATTCCGGTGTTCGGCGACCACCTGTACACGTCGAGCGACTACCGCGCCCGCAAGCCCGACCCGGTGGTGTTCGAGCGGGTGCTCGAGCGCTACGGCCGCGCGGCAAGCGATGCCTTCTTCGTCGATGACATGGCCGTCAACGTCGCGGGCGCTGCATCCATCGGTATCACGGCGCACCTCTACCGCTCCCCCGCCGCGATGCTCGCGGCGATCGAGCAGTTCGTGGCGCGTTAGCGCAGTGCGGTCGTCGCGCGGTCGCGGCCCAGCAGGTCGCGGTGGCCGCTGACGGCGCGCCAGCCGTCCGCGGTGAGCAGCGCGGCGATCTGCGCGGCCTGCAGCTCGCCGTGCTCGATCACGAGGGTGCCGCCGTCGTGCAGGAGGCGCCTCGCGGTCTGCGAGACCTGGCGCACGACGTCCAGTCCGTCCTCGCCGCCGTAGAGGGCGATCTCCGGGTCGAACAGGCGCACCTCGGGGTCGCGCGGAATCGCGCCGACCGGAATGTATGGCGGGTTCGAGGCGACGACCGCAACGGTGCCGTCGAGCTCTGGCAGCGCCACGGCGAGGTCGATGAAGACCGCCCGGGCGTTGTCGGGGGCGATGGCGCGAAAGTTCTGCTTGGTCCACACGAAGGCGAGGGGCGAGACCTCGACGCCGTAGACGGTCGCGTTGGGCACCTCGTGCGCCATGGCGAGCGCGATCGCACCGCTGCCGGTGCCGAGGTCGACGGCGATGGGCTGCGGCGACGCGGCCGAGCGCAGCGCGTCGATCGCGATTCCGGCGACGCCCTCGGTCTCGGGCCGCGGCACGAAGACACCGGGGCCGACGGCGAGCTCTATCGAGCGGAAAGGCGCGCGGCCGGTGATGTGCTGCAGGGGCTCCCGGGCCGAGCGGCGCTCGACCAGCTCGGTCACGGTGAACAGGTCTTCGGTGCCGAGCACTTCGCCGGTGATCGCCTTGGACTGTACCGCGCCGCGGCTGATGCCGAGCACGTGGCTGATCAGCAGCTCCGCGTCGGCCCGTGGCGAGGGCACGCCGGCGGACGACAGCGCATCAACCGCGCGCTCCAGCGTCGCGCCAATCGAGTTCGGGTTCGTTGTCACGAGGTCGAGCACTGCTACTCCGAGTCGGAACCGAGATCGGCCAGCCGTGCCTCTTCGTCCGCCTCGATGCAGCTGAGGATCACCGGCTCGAGCGCGCCGTTCATGACGCCGTCGAGGTTGTAGGCCTTGTAGCCCGTGCGGTGGTCGGCGATGCGGTTCTCTGGAAAGTTGTAGGTGCGGATGCGCTCGGAGCGGTCCATGGTGCGAATCTGGCTCTTGCGGTAGGCGCTGGCCTCGGCGTCCGCCTCCTCCTGGTACCGGGCGAGGATGCGGGCACGCAGCACGCGCATGCCGGCCTCGCGGTTCTGCAGCTGCGACTTCTCGTTCTGCATGGCCACGACGATTCCCGTCGGAAGGTGGGTGATGCGCACCGCGGAGTCGGTCGTGTTGACCGACTGGCCACCCGGTCCGCTCGAGCGGTAGACGTCGATCTTGAGGTCGTTCTGGTTGATCTCGACCTCTTCGGGCTCATCGACCTCGGGGAAGACGAGCACACCGGCGGCGGAGGTGTGGATGCGCCCCTGCGACTCGGTCGCCGGCACGCGCTGCACGCGGTGCACGCCGCCCTCGTACTTGAGGTGAGCCCATACGCCCTCTGCAGGGTCGCTCGACGAGCCCTTGATGGCGACCTGGACATCCTTGTAGCCGCCCAGATCACTCTGGGTCTGCTCGATGATCTCGGTCTTCCATTTCTTCGACTCCGCGTAGTGCAGGTACATGCGCAGCAGGTCGGCAGCGAACAGCGCGGACTCCGCGCCGCCCTCGCCCATCTTGATCTCCATGATCACGTCGCGGCCGTCGTTGGGGTCGCGAGGGATCAGCAGGCGCCGCAGCGTCTCTTGCGCGACGTCGAGCTGCTCGGTCAGACCGGGCAGCTCTGCGGCGAAGGACTCGTCGAGCGCGGCCATCTCGGTCGCGGCCTCGACGTCATCCGTCAGCCCGCGCCACACGTGGTAGGCCGCGACGACACGGCTGAGCTCTGCGTAGCGGCGGTTGATGCGCTTCGAGCGGGCCGGATCCGAATGGAGGTCAGGATCCGACAGCTGCTTCTCGAGGTCTGCGTGCTCGGTCAGCAGGCCCTGTACTGACTCGAACACGTTTAGTCTTCCTTGGTGCCGTTGGCTCCGGGCAGCGACTTCTGGATCTGCATGAGGAACTCGACGTTCGACGCCGTCTCCTTCAGCTTGCCGAGAACCGTCTCGGTGGCCTGCTGGGTGTCGAGGCCGGCGAGGGCGCGACGCAGCTTCCACGTCACCTTGACCTCCTCGGCGCCGAGCAGCATCTCCTCGCGGCGCGTGCCAGAGGCGTTGACGTCGACAGCCGGGAAGATGCGCTTGTCAGCCAGCTGGCGCGAGAGGCGCAGCTCCATGTTGCCGGTGCCCTTGAACTCCTCGAAGATGACCTCGTCCATCTTGCTGCCGGTCTCGACGAGAGCGGTCGCGATGATGGTCAGCGAGCCGCCGTCCTCGATGTTGCGCGCAGCACCGAAGAAGCGCTTCGGCGGGTAGAGCGCCGACGAGTCGACACCACCCGAGAGGATGCGACCGGATGCCGGAGCAGCCAGGTTGTAGGCGCGGCCGAGGCGGGTGATCGAGTCGAGCAGCACGACCACGTCGTGGCCGAGCTCGACGAGGCGCTTCGCACGCTCGATGGCGAGCTCTGCGACCGTCGTGTGGTCTTCGGCGGGGCGGTCGAAGGTCGAGGCGATGACCTCGCCCTTGACGGTGCGCTGCATGTCGGTGACCTCTTCTGGGCGCTCGTCGACGAGCACGACCATGAGGTGAACCTCGGGGTTGTTCTTGGCGATCGCGTTCGCGATGGCCTGCAGCACGAGGGTCTTGCCCGCCTTGGGCGGCGAGACGATGAGGCCGCGCTGGCCCTTGCCGATCGGCGACACGAGGTCGATGATGCGGGTCGAGAGCTTCTGCGAGTCGTTCTCGAGGCGCAGGCGCTCGGTCGGGTACAGAGGGGTCAGCTTGCTGAACTCGACGCGGTTCGCGGCCTCCTCGACCGGCAGGCCGTTGATGGAGTCGACGCGCACGATGGCGTTGTACTTCTGGCGGCCCTGGTTGTTGTCGCCCTCGCGCGGCTGGCGGATCGAGCCGACGACAGCGTCGCCCTTGCGCAGGTTGTACTTCTTGACCTGGCCGAGCGAGACGTAGACGTCATTGTTGCCCGGCAGGTAACCCGAGGTGCGAACGAAGGCGTAGTTGTCGAGAACGTCGAGGATTCCGGCAACCGGGATGAGCACGTCATCCTCGGTGATCTCGGGCTCGAAGTCGTCGCCGATGGGTCCACGGCCGCCGCGCTTGCGGTCGCGGTAGCGGTTGCGGCCACCGCGGTCGTCATCATCGTCGAGCTGGTCGTTGCCGTTGCCGCCGTTGCGGTTCTGGTTGCCGTTCTGGTTCTGGTTGTTCTGGTTCTGCTGGCGGGGCTGGCGCTGCTGCTGGTTGCCGTTGCCGTTGCCCTCGGCGGGCTGGCGGTCACCGCGGTTGCGGCTGCGGCTGCGGCTGCGGCTCTGGCCCTCGCGGGGCTCGCCGGCCTGGTCGCCGTCGCCGGCATCCGCCTGGTTGTCGGAGTTGGCTGCGGCGGCGTCGAGAACGGCGTCGAGCTGGGTCTCAATGGCCGGGTCGCCCTTGGCGACGTGGGCGGAGGCGGACTTGGGAGCGAAGTCCTCGGTCGGCGCCTCGGCCGGAGCGGCGGCGGCCTCTTCTGCGCGGGCTTCGACGCTCGCGCTGGTGGCGCGACGCGGCGCGCGCTTCTTGGTGGCCGGAGCGGTCACCACGGCTGCCTCGGGGGTCTCGACGGGCTCGACCCGCTGCGCGGTCTCGACCACCGTGGTGGACTCGGCCGAGTTGTTGTCGTTTGCCTCGTTGATTGCGTTCACGAGCTCTCCTTTTCGAAGTTTGGATGCGCCGACAATGCCCAGCGCTGCAGCAAGAGCCTGAAGCTCTGGCAGGCGGAGGGCGCTCGTCGCGCTGAAGTCCACGCTCGGTGCGTGGACGTTGACGTCAGTCACTACTGGGGTTCCTTTCCCCTACCGAGTTCTGGTTGCGAACCGGTGGAGAGTCTTTGCCTGTTCAATACCGCGCGAATGCGCGTTGTTTGAATAAGAACAGTGCGGGTGAGATGCAACCTGGGGAGCTGCTGGCTAGGCCAGTGCTTCTACCGGGTGCACTGTCACTGTAGCACCCTTGAAGTCCACGGCAGGCAAGAGCGCAAGCCAGGGTGTCGCGGTGCTGCGCTCGATGAGCTCTGCTGCGACGAGGCGCTGGGTGGGGTCGCTGGCGAGCACGAGAACCGACGGCCCCGCTCCGGAGACGACCGCGGGAAGCCCGTGGGAGCGCAGAACACGGATGAGATCGTCGGTGTCCTTCATGGCACTGGCGCGGTAGTTCTGGTGCAGCCTGTCCTCGGTCGCGTCGAGCAGCAGCTCCGGGCTCTGGATCAGCGCCGCCACGAGCAGCGCAGAGCGCGACACGTTGAAGATGGCGTCTTCGTGGGGCACCGACTGCGGCTGCAGACTGCGCGCCAGCTTCGTCGACATGGTCGACTCAGGCACGGCCACGAGCGGCGAGACGCCGCGGTGCACCATGAGCTTCTTGTGGCGCGGGCCGTCGGCGCCGGTCCAGGCGATGGTGAGGCCGCCGAACAGGCCGGGGGCGACGTTGTCGGGGTGTCCCTCCAGCTCGGTGGCGAGACGCAGCAGCGCCTCGGAGTCGATGTCGACGATGCCGGTGAGCAGGCCCTTGGCGGCCATGATTCCGGAGACGATTGCCGCACCGCTCGAGCCGAGTCCGCGTCCGTGCGGGATCACGTTGTGCGCCACGAGGGTGAGCCCCGGGAAGGGCAGGTGGTAGGCGTCGAACACGTAGCGGATCGACTGGGCGACGAGGTTGGTCTCGTCGGTCGGAACCTCGCCCTCCCCCACTCCGTGCACCTCGACGAAGACGCCGGGCTCGGGGCGCACGCGCACCTCGAGCTCGTCGTAGATCGCGAGGGCAAGGCCGAGGGTGTCGAGCCCAGGGCCGAGGTTCGCGGTGGTGGCGGGAACCTTAACGGTCACCGACCGCCCGGCGAGATCGCTCATTTGTGCTGCAGGCCGAGAACCGATGCGATCTCTGCGGTGTCGACGGGCACGATCGTCGGCGTGACGTC
>JBIIAR010000175.1:0-5450 GCA_044239765.1 Microbacteriaceae bacterium | reverse complement strand
GGTCACGCGACCCAGACCCGCAAGGAGAAGGAGGCCGCACGCAAGCGTCCGCTGGTCGCCAATGACCGCACCGAGCGCCGTCGTCGCGAGCGGGAGGCCGCCACCGCCGAGCGCGAGCGCGCCCGCGTCGGCATGGCCAACGGCGAGCAGAAGTACCTGCCGATTCGCGACCGCGGCCCGCAGCGCAAGTACATTCGCGACTACACGGACGCCCGCTGGAGCGTCGGCGAGCTGCTGCTGCCGACCATCGCGCTGTTCTTCATCACCAGCTTCTTCCCTGCCGACTCGGTCGTGCAGCTGCTCGGGTTCGTCATCATGTGGTTCGTGCTGCTGGTTGCGATCGTCGACTCGGTCATTGTCGGCACGATCCTCAAGCGCAAGCTCACCGAGAAGTTCGGCTCGATGGACAAGGGCGGTCGCTTCTACGCCGCCATGCGCATGGTCTACTTTCGCCAGATGCGCCTGCCGAAGCCGCAGGTCAAGCGCGGCGCCTTTCCAGAGTAAGGAACTGAGGCCCGCCTAGCGGGATCAGTCCCGCGCAACCAGGCCTCTGTTAATGCCTGCGGCCCAGAACGGCCCGCGGTAGAGAAAGGCCGTGTAGCCCTGCACCAGGGTGGCTCCGGCATCCAGTCGCTCCTGAACATCGGCGGCCGAGTCGACCCCGCCGACCGAGATCACGCAGAAGTCCGCGGGAACAACGGCGCGGATGAGGCGCAGCACCGCGAGGGAGCGCGCGGCGAGCGGCGCCCCGCTCAGTCCCCCGGCGCCCGCAGCCTCGACGACGGCGGCATCCGTGAGCAGGTTCTCGCGCGAGAGCGTCGTGTTGGTCGCGATGATGCCGGCCAGCCCGAGGTCGACGGCGAGCTCGGCAATCGCAACCGCCTCGGCATCCTGCAGGTCGGGGGCGATCTTCACGAGAACCGGCGTACCACCGGCTGCCTCCTTGACGGCGGTGAGCAGCGGTCGCAGCTTCTCGAGCTCCTGCAGGCCACGCAGCCCGGGAGTGTTGGGTGAGCTGACGTTGACCGCGAGGTAGTCGGCGAGCGGTGCGAGTAGGCGTGTGCTCTCGAGGTAGTCGGAGACCGCGTGCTCGACCTCGGTGATGCGCGACTTGCCGATGTTGGCGCCGATGACCGGTCGATGGCGGCGCGCGACGGCCTGCTGGAGCTTCGGCACCAGTGCGGCCGACCCGTGGTTGTTGAAGCCCATGCGGTTGATGACCGCGCTGTCTTTGACCAGGCGAAAGAGCCGCGGCTTCGGGTTTCCCGGCTGAGCGTGCGCGGTGACCGTTCCCACCTCGACGTGGCCGAAGCCCAGCTGCCCGAGGCCGCGGATGCCGCTGCCGTACTTGTCGAAGCCCGCCGCGAGGCCGAAAGGCGAGTCGAATCGCAGGCCGAGGGACTCGACGGCCAGAGACGGATCCGGCTTCGTGTACGCCCGCACCAGCGGCCCGAACGGTAGAAAGCGGATCACGAGAAAGGCGAGGGTGTGGGCGAACTCCGGGTCGAGCTTCGAGAGCACGAGGGAGAAGAGGAGGCGATACATCGACGCCCAGCCTATTCGCTGGGTGCGGCTGCTTCCTGCTGGTGGTCCACCCGAAGCAGGGTGATGGCCGACTCGAAGTCCTCGAGCGACTCAAAGCTCTGATAGACGCTGGCGAACCGGAGGTAGGCGACCTCGTCAAGCTCCCGCAGGGGCGGCAGAATAGCCAGCCCGATGTCGTTCGCGTCGATCTGGGCGGCGCCGGTCGCGCGAATCGCCTCCTCGACCTTCTGGGCGAGCACGGCAAGGTCGGCATCGGTCACCGGGCGACCCTGGCAGGCCTTGCGCACACCGGAGACGATCTTGTCGCGGCTGAAGGGCTCCACCACGCCGTTGCGCTTGATGACCATGAGCGAGGCCGTCTCGGTGGTGCTGAAGCGACGTCCGCAGTCCGGGCACTGCCGGCGTCGACGGATCGACAGGCCATCGTCGCTCGTACGCGAGTCGATGACCCGGCTGTCCGGATAGCGGCAGAAGGGGCAGAACACGAGCTACAGGATACCTACTCCGTGCGGAAGCGCGCTGTGACGGCCTCGCCGTGGGCAGGGAGGTCCTCTGCCTCACTGAGGGCGAGCACCGCCTGGTGCACCTCCTGCAGCGCGCCGCGGTCGTAGCTGATGATCTGTTGCGGGCGCACGAAGGTGTAGCTGCCGAGGCCGGACGAGAACCGGGACTGGCCGCCGGTCGGCAGCACGTGGTTCGAGCCGGCGAGGTAGTCGCCGAGGCTCACCGGGGCGTTCCTGCCGAGGAAGATCGCGCCCGCGTTGGTGATTCCGTCGAGCACGAGACCGGGCTCCGCCGTCTGGATCTCGAGGTGCTCCGGGCCGTAGACGTTGCTGAAGGCTGCGGCAGCCTCGAGGCTCGAGACGAGCACGATCGCAGACTGCTGTCCGGCCAGGGAGACCAGAACACGCTCCGAGTGGCGGGTGGTGCCAGCGATGGCCGCCAGCTCGACGCGCACCCGCTCGGCGAGCTCCGTCGAGTCGGTCACGAGGATCGCCGAGGCGAGCTCGTCGTGCTCCGACTGGCTGATGAGGTCGGAGGCGATGATGAACGCGTCGGCCGACTCGTCGGCGATGATCAGGATCTCCGTCGGTCCGGCCTCGGAGTCGATGCCGACCTGGCCCTGCACGAGGCGCTTTCCAGCGGTGACGAAGACGTTGCCGGGACCGGTGATGACCTGCACCGGATCGAGGTCGATGTCAGCCACGCCGTAGGCGAGGGCGCCGATCGCACCGGCGCCGCCCATCGCGTAGACCTCCTCGATGCCGAGAAGACCGGCTGCGCCGAGGATCGTGGGGTGCGGCGAGCCGCCGAACTCCCGCTGCGGGGGCGAGGCGAGCGCAATCGACCGCACACCGGCGACGTGCGCGGGCACGACGTTCATGAGCACGCTCGACGGGTACACGGCCTTGCCGCCGGGAACATAGAGGCCGACGCGGTCGACCGGCTGCCAGCGCTGGATGATCTCGGCCCCCGGCCCGAGGCTCGTCACCGTCGGCTGCGGCAGCTGCGCCTGCGAGCCCTTCGTCAGTCGGGCGATGGACTCCTCGAGGGCGGCACGCACCGCCGGGTCCAGCCCGCGCACGGCCGCGCTGATCTGGTCGGCGTGGATGCGCACGCGGTCAGGGCGCACGCCGTCGAAGCGCTCCGCCTGGTCGATGAGGGCGGCCTCGCCGCGGGACCGCACGTCGGCGATGAGCGCCGCGGCCGACTCGGTGGCGACGGTGACGTCGGTCACCGCTCGCGGAATCAGTCTCGCCAGCTCGATACGGGTGGGCTGCACATCACGGAGGTCTATAGTCTGGATCATCGCCCTCCCATGCTAGTTGGCCGGGAATAGGCGCCAGCTCCGCGTGCTTCAATCAAGGGTGCACGACGACCCGACCGATGACATTGAAGCGTTCAAGCAGGCATTCCGCAGGCATGCTGCCGGAGTAGCGGTTGTCACGACCCTGCTGCCCGATGGCTCGCCCGCCGGCTTCACCGCGACATCCCTCGCGTCACTCGCCGCGGTTCCGCCGCTCGCAACCTTCAACATGGCGCAGGTGTCGAGCGCGTGGCCGGCCATGACGCCGGGTAACCGGGTGATCATCCACACCCTCGGGCCGCGCAGCCGTCAGCACGCCCAGCGCATGGCCGCCGATCGAGACCTGCGGTTCGCGGGCGATTACTTCACTGCCGGACCCCACGGCATCCCGGTCATCAACGACGTGACCTCGTGGATGCTGGGCTCCGTTCTCGAGGTGCACCCCGTTCACGGCAACGCCGTGGTCGTCGTGCAGATCGAGGACGGCGCGCTCGGCGAGCCGGACGAGGCGCTGCTGTACCACGAGCGCACGTACATGAAGCCGAGCGAGATCTAGCCGAGGCAGTTGGGCGCGACGCGCGAGCGTCGCGGGCCCGAGCCCGGGCTTTAGCCCAGGCAATTTGGGCCTAGAAGCGTCTTCAGCTCTCCGTAGAGGTCGGCCGACACCGTCACGGGGAAGGGCAGCTCGAACACCCGTGCCGCGGTCGCCGTAAGTAGCTTGAGGCGCACCTCGTTCGGTCCGACGTGACGGATGAGCACGTTGTTCAGCTCGCCGATCACGTCGGTCGTCGCGCGACTCTCTGCCACAGAGATGACCAGGGGCCCAGAGCCGAGGCTCGGTCCGATATCGGGGGTGTTGAGGCTGACCGCGTGCAGGTTCATCCCGTCATCGCGCAGGCTGACACGGCCGGTCACCGCGACCACGCTGTCATTGACGAGCGCCGGCGCGAACTCCATGTAGGTCTTGCCGAGGAACATCACGCTGATCTCGCCGCCGAAGTCCTCAACGGTGACGATGCCGTACTGGTTGCCCGAGTTGCGGGCGACGCGGTGCTGCACGCTGGTGATGAGTCCGGCGATCGTGACGCGCTCCCCCTCGGCCGCGACCTCGCCGCCCAGCAGCTCGGTGATAGTCGACGAGGCGAGCTTGGCGAGGTGCGTCTCGAGCCCGGCAAGCGGGTGGTCGCTCACATAGAGCCCGAGCATCTCGCGCTCGAAGGCGAGCTTGTCGCGCTTCGACCACTCCGGGCGCTCTGGAATGCGGTCGGGCTCCTCCTCGAAGTCGAACACTCCGCCGAAGAGGTCGACCTGGCCGTTGGCCTCGTTGCGCTTGAGGCCGACGGCGGAGTCGACGGCATCCTCGTGGATCTCGACGAGCGCCCGACGCGTCGCACCGAGCGAGTCGAAGGCCCCCGACTTGATGAGCGACTCGAGGGTGCGCTTGTTGGCAACCTGAATCGGCACCTTGCGCAGGAAGTCGTGGAAGTTGGTGAAGCGCCCCTTCTCATCCCGAGCCGCGACGATCGCCTCGACGACCGCGGTGCCGACGTTGCGCACGGCACCGAGGCCGAAGCGAATGTCGTCGCCGATCGCGTTGAAGAAGCCGATCGACTCGTTGACGTCGGGCGGCAGCACCTTGATGCCCATGCGGCGGCACTCGTTGAGGTAGAGCGCGAGCTTGTCCTTTGAGTCGCCGACACTGGTCAGCAGCGCGGCCATGTACTCGGCCGGGTAGTGCGCTTTGAGGTAGGCAGTCCAGTAGGAGATGACGCCGTAGGCCGCAGAGTGCGCCTTGTTGAAGGCGTAGTCGGAGAAGGGCAGCAGGATGTCCCACAGCGTCTTGACGGCGGCGTCGGAGTAGCCGTTCGCGTGCATGCCCGCACTGAAGCCCTCGTACTGCTTGTCGAGCTCTGACTTCTTCTTCTTGCCCATCGCACGACGCAGGATGTCGGCCTGGCCGAGCGAGAACCCCGCGACCTTCTGCGCGATCGCCATCACCTGCTCCTGGTAGATGATGAGGCCGTAGCTCGTGTTGAGAATGTCGGCGAGCGACTCGGCAAGCTCGGGGTGAATCGGGGTCAGCTCCTGCTGGCCGTTC
>JBIIAR010000174.1:0-5469 GCA_044239765.1 Microbacteriaceae bacterium | reverse complement strand
AAAGTCGTCGACGGGATGCTTCTCGCCGGTCTGGGCTCTGGCGCGGCGTCCGGCGGTGAAGGCATCGGCGCGGTGCTGGTGCAGCCGTTCGCGCTCGCGCCAGGTGTCGGGCGAGAGAGTTTGCACGGTTCGAGGGTACGCGCTGTTCAGTCGACGACTCTCAGCCCCGCCTCCGTCGCAGCTCGCCCGAGCCGAGCGTCAAACGTCGCCATCGGTGCCTCGGCACGCAGTGCGACGCTGAGTACGCAGCAGTCGGGTAGGGGGAGGCCGGTGGTGGCCCGAAGCTCCGCGAGAACCAACGGCTCGGTGGGCTCGCTATCAGCAACAGTGATTCCGATCGCGGTGAGCTCTGCCAGCCGCTGTGCGCCTCGGCCGTTTCGTGCAGCGCCGACGAGCACTTCGGCGAGGGTGATCGGGTGGATCAGAAACCCATCGCCAGCGTGGGACTGCATCAGCGAGACTGCGCGAGAGTGGTGTGCATCGCCCGAGTCGAGCAGAGCGATGACCACACTCGCATCGATAGCGATCACGCAGGCCAGTCTTTGCGCAGCTCGTCGAGGTAACCGGGCCCGTAGTCGTCGGAGTGTCGTCCAGCAACCCGTGTTATCGCCGCCTGGCGCTGAGCGGTTGCATCGGCGTCGGCCAAAGCATCTCCTCCCGCACTGATGGCACGAACGACGAGACGCGAACGAGCCTCGTCGGGCCACCGGCGTGCCGCCGCGTCGATCGCGCGAGCGACCTCGTCGGTCTCGGTGATCTGGTAGCGACGCCGTGCAGTGGGCATGAGGGAACTGTACCACTGGGTGTAATGGTGGTACACCTGCTCAATCTTCTGTTGCTGCTTGGTGTCGCTCCCAGTTGCGCTGAAGCCGTTCTTCGAACTGCGTGCACGCCAGGCACGAGCAACCAATCTCATGGGGGCCGGGGCAGCTCGCCGCACGAGGAAGGTGTTCTAGCCCGATGTAGTCACGAAACCTGTAGCGCGGAACACTCCCGAACAACTCCTGGCCGTTCGAGAAGTAGCACCCTAGGTAGTGATAGCTCGCGAGCAGCGCAGCTTCGCTCAGTGTGCTGTCAATGTGTCGAAACTCTGCTTTGAGGTCGCCGCTGTAGTCGGTATCCAGCACTGCCGCCGCCCAGTATGCGACAGGGGTCAACCCGCGCCCGTCAAGAGCTTTCGCGACGGCGTGCAGGCGATTCTCGACGTCGTGATGTTTGCCGCCGACTTTCGTCATGTACAGGTTGCGCAGGTTCTCGTCGAGCGCGAGCACCCACATGCCACGGCGATACCGCGCTCGCCGTTTGAAAATTCTGGGGGCGAAGAGTTCGAGAATGTCGTATCCAGCTTCAATGATCACGTCGAAACGGTAGGCGACGACCTTCGAGAGCAGCGGCTAAGTCACGCATTTGTGGAAGGAGCCGTGCTGTGGAGTGCTGGTGTGGCTAGACCGAGCCCACCCACAGCGCATCCCGCGCCCGGGTCGCCGCCACATACCGCTCCCGCACATCACGCGCGGCGCGCTCTTCATCCTGCCCGCGTGACGCGGTGGGCGTCCACGGCAGCATGACGAGCTTGAACTCGAGGCCCTTGGCGCGTTTGATGGTGCCGACCTTGACGGCATCCACCGGTGTGCCGGTGTAGTCGAGCAGGCTGATCGAGGGGATCGACGCGGTTGCCAGCAGGCGCGTTGCCGCCTCGGCCTCCCATGTGGTGTTACAGAGAATCGCGGCGTCGCCGAACGACGAGTACGTGCGCAATGCCGTCACCAGTGCAGCATCGTGCTCGGCGCGCGACGCGTAGCGGATGATCACCGGCACGGAGCCGTGGCGCACCGGCCCATCGCCCTGCGCAGCCGCCGCGACGACGATTCCCTCGTCGTCCATGTCGACGTAGCTGCTCTCGGCGATGAGCTGCGCGGCGAACTCCTGCACCTCGATGGTGTTGCGGTAGTTGCGGTCGAGCACGACACCGCGCCCGGCGAGCGAGATGCCCGCCTCGCTGAGCACGTAGCCGCCGGGGTAGATGCTCTGCTGCCCGTCACCGATGAGGGTGAAGGCATCCGCGTTGTCGCCGACGAGGCCGTGCAGCAGGCGCACCATCGCGAGCGAGAGGTCTTGCGCCTCATCGATGATGATTGCCTCATAGAGCTTCGTGGGTGCCGTGCGAAAGGCTGCCTCGGCCAGCAGCACCACGTCCTGAAAGTCATGGATGCCTTCGGATCGCAGGGCCGTCTCGTAGGCCTGAAACAGCGCCCAGACGGCACGGCGGTCGTCCACGCGCACCTGCATGAGCCGGCCGATGCGCTTGCATTCGGCGTACTGCTCGAAGGCGGTGAGGCCGCGGCCCTTGATGACCGATTCGACCTCCTCTTTCCAGTACTCGAATGGAGCCTTCTCGCCGAGGCGCTTCTTATGGTCGGGGGCGAGTTTCGCCCAGGCGAGCTTCAGGAGGTCGTTCGCGCGGCGGCCGTTGATGGTGAGCTTGACCGAGCGTTCACGCGCGATGCGGCTGGCGAGGGCGTGCACATTGACGAACTCGACCCGGTCGGCCACATCGGGAGCCATGCGGCGCAGCAGCGAGCTCATGACCGCGGGCAGTGTCTTGACGAAGGTCGTGACGAGAATCTTGCCTTGCGGGTGCACGCGCGCGAGGTAGGCGGCGCGGTGCAGGCCGACGACGGTCTTGCCGGTGCCGGCGGAGCCGCGAATGCGGGCCGGTCCGTTGAAGGTGCGGCGCACCAGCGCAGCCTGCTCGGGGTGCAGAAAGGTCATCCAGTCTTCGATCGGCGCAGCCAGCTCGGCCTCGGTCAGCGTCTCGCGCACCTCGTCTTCGGTGAGCAGCGCTCCGTCGTCGAACAGGCTGTCGGGCAGCTCGTCGAGCACGGGCTCGGGCAGAACGAGCGCGACCTGTTCCTGCTGGGCTCCGACGTAGGCAGGAAAGTACTTCATGGCGATGGCGAGCACCTGCTCGACCTGGCTGGTGGTCAGCCGGCGACCGCGGGCACCTAAATGCTTGTGGATGTCGTCAGCCCCTACGACCTCGATCGGCCCGATCTCGCCCAGCTTGCCGCGCCGCTCATGCATGGCCAGCACCACGCGGATCTCACCCGGAGCGAGCCCGAGCTCGACGAACGCCTCTTCGGCGGTATTGGCCACGTCGGCGAGGCGCATCACCTCGTTCGTGACGTCAGCTTGACCGCGAAAGAGGTGTCCCGCGGCGATCGAGAAGTCATTCCAGTGCTTCGAATCGATGATCCACAGCCCCGATGGACCGACCACGATGAGGTCGAGCTGCGCGTTCTTCGAGCCGGGCCACTGGCGATCGGCGAGCAGGTGGTAGCCGTGGGCGTTCAAGGGAGAGAGGCGCGTGGCAAGCCGGCGCTCGGCGATTGCCGCGGCGGCAAAGCGCCCGGCTTCATCGGCCGCGCGCTGGGACTCGAGCCGGTGAGCAAGCGCGACGGCGCTGAGGCGCTGCGCTTGCTGCGCGGCGGATGTTCCGGCCGACATGTCTACCCCCTCGGGGTGATTCTGTCACTGAGGGTTGCTCGGTTGGTAGCGCCTGGAAGGGGGGTGGCACGTCCAAGCGTGCTCAGAGCACGCACAGTCCACTTGTTCTTCGCGCTCTTGCTATTTGATGTCAGATGAAAGCCATGGCACTGAAAGCACGGGTGTATCCCAACTTCGCCACGAGAGTCAGATGCGAGGATCGCGCGCAAAGCAAGCCCAGCAGCAATAGCGGTTGAATAGCGTCTCTTCGAGCACGGGGCCATGGGCACTCCATCAGGTATCTATGAACAATTCCTGACGTGCTCCGCCTATATAGACGGCCATCGCCCGAGCCCGCACATTTATATGCCGAACCCGCGAGCGCCTCTGTGAGGTTGTGCCATCCATATCTTCACGCTGTCGAGGGGCGCTGGTCAAGGCACCTTCAGGGAGAAGGACTGAAGACCACCGCGAACTGGGGTGATCGAGTGTCGGAGTTCGCTGATACTTTCTCAACCATGACCGCACTGGGCGAAATCGACGTCGACTTCTTCTTCTTCGACGACACCCCCGACGGCAAGGATCCCGACAGTCACAGCCCGACGCTGCGCCGCTACCACCAACTGTTGTGGAGCAAACCCTTGCCTGACGGTCGCCCATTCGACCTCGTCGCGGGGCCGCGCCGCCAGCCCTATCTCGTCTACGAGTCCGAAGGCCTGCGCATTCGCTTGGGCAGCGACACCATCGCGACGCGCCACCGCAAAAAGCTCAAACAACTCTTCTCTCAACTACCGGATGAAGTGAACGACGCCTTCCTGCGCCGCGCTTACACAATCTGCGGCTTCACGATTTTTCCGGTGTCCACCGGCAGCATCAACCAGAACCGCGGCACCAACCCGCGTATTCAAGACCGCTGGGACCTCACCCTCGACGCAATCCGGCGCTACTACCAGGGCGGCGTCAGCCCGCTCACGTCGACCATCGAGCGTTACGCGTCGTTCTTCGACCTCTTCGGGTCGTTCGAGGGCTACGTGAGTCACTTTCTTTTGCAGGACTTTGTCGACGAGGGTGGCGCAGTGAAGATGCTTCTGTCGTTCGATGACTTCGGGCCGTCGCCGCTTCCAACCGATCTCGAGACCGATGCCCAGTACCGCCTCGACAACCTGCAGTTGTTAGAGGCGCGTCGGCTGCGAATTCGCGACTTCATCGCAGCGAGGTAAGCGCTGCACTACCAACCGTTTTAGAGAGGCAGTACCCATGTCGAAAGAATTGAACCCTGTAGTTCCGGTCTGGACGCTGGCCACAGAACCAGGCACGGTGCCTGTCATCTTTGACGAGACAGGGATGACAGAGAGCCGGCTCGCAGAGTTAAGGACCGTTCTCGCGACCATGGCCAGCGTGCCAGTCGTGACGCTGGAAGCGCACCCGCTGCCAGCAAAGCGCGCAAGCACTGGTGGAATCGTGCTCAACGCCGCCAGCCCTCTCGCCCAGCAGCTGTCTCGGCTGATCGCTGACACAGCGAAGTCCGCTCCCGCGAACGCCAACATCAGCCAGACAGGCGAAGGACTCTACCGAATGGTTGTTTCAGCCAAGGTTGCGGAGCAAATGGGCAACGGTCTTGCAAAGCTGACGCCCTCAAAAGCTGCCGCAGGCGGCGTGTACGGCGCAATTCGTGGTGCCAAAGGTTTTGTCGGTAATGCGACCTTCGTACCAGTTGCGGGGACCACGGCCGCGGCTGGCGCTGCAACCGGTACCGTAGCAACCGCCGGCACCGCCGCAGCCGCGATGGGCGCGCTAACAGTGGCAGCCCCGCTGGTGCTGATGGCCCTTGCAGTCGCAGCGAGCGCTCACGCCGAACATGAACGGGCTCAGGCTATCGAGAAGATCACTGATCTGCTCGGCGCGCTCAACGACGCGAACCTCAACAGAGAACGAAGCGATCTAGACGGATGCCGCG
The DNA here is from genome assembly GCA_044239765.1 of Microbacteriaceae bacterium. Classification (GTDB taxonomy): domain Bacteria; phylum Actinomycetota; class Actinomycetes; order Actinomycetales; family Microbacteriaceae; genus Conyzicola. The sequence continues at coordinate 26 of JBIIAR010000174.1, read as the reverse complement.
ACGCGATTGAGAAAGCCACCTCGATT
>JBIIAR010000173.1:0-5528 GCA_044239765.1 Microbacteriaceae bacterium | reverse complement strand
ATGCGCGTGAGCGCGAGCGACTCGAGCACCTGCACGACCGTGTAGAGCAGCAGCGAGATAACCGTGATCGCCACCACGCCCGCCCACACGTCGTCGAACTTGGCGGATGCCGCGAACCGCGCCGTCGCCGACCCGATTCCATCACCGGTCGACAGCATCTCCGCGAGAAGCGCTCCCGTGATCGCACCCGGAACCGACACCCTGATCGCGGCGAACAGCGACGGCAGAGCACCGGGCAGGGCGACCTTGCGCACCGCCGTGAAGACGCTGCCACCGTAGACGCTTATAACGTCGAGCATCTGCGGCGACGCCGCCTTGAGGCCGAAGGCGATGGTGACGAGGGCCGGGAAGAGCACGACGATGCCGCCGATGACGGCGACCGAGGCATCCGTTCCGTATCCGAAGATGAGGATGATGACCGGCGCCATCGCGATGAGCGGAACCGAGCGCAGCAGCGTGGCGAAAGGCATGAGCGCGCTCTCGATGCCGCGCGAGATGCGGAAGGCCACGGCGCCGATGATCGCCACGATGAGTCCGGCGATGAAGCCGATGCCCGCGTGCCGCATCGTCACTGCGAGGTTGTCGAGCAGCAGCGCACGGTCGACGGGGGCGTCCTCATCGACGAAGAGAAACTGCCAGACGTCGTAGGGGCTCTTCATGATGTATGGCGAGACACCGCCGAGAAAGTACACGGCCAGCCAGATGGCGAGCACGATCGCGAAGGTCGAGAGTCCGATGAGGGCGCTCTTGCCCAGTGCACGGCCGACGGCACGCAGCGATGCCGCGCGCAGCTGGCGCCGCAGGTCGACAACCGCGATCTGCTGGGTGGTGGTCTCTACTGACATCAGTTGGCCCGTCCCGTCGACCAGGGGGCGACGAGACGCCCGATGAGCCCGACGATCGTGTATCCGATGATCGAGACGAGTGCACAGAGCAGAAACAGCCCCCACACCCGTGGTGAGTTGAGGGTGACCTGCGCGGCCACCAGAATCGGGCCGACGCCGGTCTCGATCTTGCCGAAATACTCCCCGAGGATCGCCCCGAGAAAAGCGGCGGGCACGGCGATCTGCAGGGCGCTGAGAATGTTCGGCAGCGCCGCGATGACCCGCACCTTGCGCAGCTGGGTGAACTTCGAGCCGCCGTAGACGGTCACGACATCGAGCGAGGCACGATCCGCGGCCTTGAGACCGAGCAGGGTTCCGACCACGGTGGTGAAGAAGACCGACAGCGCGGCGAGAAAGATCGCGGTGGCCGAGGGAGCTCCGGGCGTCTTGGATCCGCCGAGGATGATAATGACGATCGAGCCGACCGAGACGATGGGCACGCAGTAGGTGATGACAGCGATCTGCGACAGCACGCCCTCTGCGCGCGGCACGACCAGAACGAAGGCCGAGAGCACCAGGGCGATGAGGTTGCCCCAGAAGAAGCCGATGCCGGCCTCGGTCAGGGTGACAGAGAAGGCCTTCCAGAAGAAGCCGAATCCGTCACCGACGATCGACGCCACAACCTGCGGCGGGGTCGGAATCGGCGCGTACTTGCCGCCGACCGGGGTGGAGACGAGGGCGCCGATCCACCAGATTCCGATGATGGCAACGATGCCGATGAGGCCGACTGCCCACGGGGGAAGCCGTCTCATGAGAGGTCGTCCGCTGCGGCTCCGCCTGCGCCGAAGAGCAGCTCTGATGCGTGGTCGACGAGCGAGTGGAACTCGGGGGTGCGCTGCATCTCGGGCGTTCGCGGTCGCGGAAGGTCGACCTCGATGATCTCCTTGATGCGGCCGGGACGGGGGCTCATCACGGCGACGCGGTCGCTGAGGAAGATGGCCTCGCTGATGCCGTGGGTGACCATGAGGGTCGTCGCCGGCTTCTCTGTCCAGATGCGCAGCAGCTCGAGGTTGAGCTTCTGGCGGGTCATGTCGTCGAGCGCGCCGAAGGGCTCGTCGAGCAGAAGCACCGAGGGCTTCATGACGAGGGATCGCGCGATCGACACGCGCTGGCGCATTCCGCCGCTGAGCTGGGCGGGCTTGGCCTTCTCGAACCCGGTGAGGCCGACGAGGCCGATGAGCTCGTCGATGTAGGCCTGGTCTGCGGTCTTGCCCGCGATCTCGAAAGGCAGGCGGATGTTCGACATCACGCTGCGCCACGGCAGCAGCGCGTGGTCCTGGAAGGCGATGCCGAGCTCGTTGTTCTTGCGAAGCTCGGTCGGGCTCTTGCCATCGACGCGGGTTGTGCCGCTCGTCGGGTCCTCGAGACCGGCGAGGATGCGCAGGATGGTGGACTTGCCGCATCCACTCGGTCCGAGCAGAGCCACGAAGCTCTCTTTCTCAGAGTGCAGAGTCGTGTCCTGCAGCGCCACGACGCTCTTCGAGCCCATGCGGAACTCTTTGTTGAGGTTGCTGATGTGGATTCCGGTGCCGCCCTCGGCGGGGGCTGTGGGAGTGGTGGTCACGACAGGGGCTCTCTCTCAGTGGTGAAGCCGGTGCCCGGGGAACGAGTCCCCGAGCACCGGCCGTTGTGGTGCGTGGTGCTGCTTAGCCTGCGTAGGCGATGAGCTCGGGGTGCTCCTCGTAGACCTCGGCGAGCAGCGACATGTCGAACAGGTCGTCAGCAGACACCTCGATGCCAGCAGCGGCGAGAGACGCGATGGTCTCGGCCTGCAGCGCCTCGGTGATGGTGAAGAGGCCGTTGGCCACGGTGTCGTCAGAGACGACGAGCTGCTCGGCCTGGGCGATCGCACCGGCGAGCGAGACGGCCGGGTCGAGGCCGAGGTCAGCGCCGTAGACCTCGACGGCGAGCTTGGAGCCCGACTCGGGGTCGTTCACTGCGTCAGACCAGCCCTTGATCTCGGCGTACAGGAACGCCTTGAGCTTCTCGCGGTTCTCGGCGATGTACGTGTCGGTCGTGGTGAAGGTCTCGGCGACGAACGGCAGGCCGTTGTCAGCGAAGGGCAGGTTGGCAACCGGGTAGCCCTGGGCCTCGACGGTCAGCGACTCGTTGGTCAGGTAGGCCATGAAGCCGTCGACGTCACCGTTGATGAGCACGGAGGGGTCGTAGAGCACCGGAACAACGGTGAGCTCTGACGCGTCGATGCCGTTCGAGGCGAGCAGCGCGGCGAAGAGCGAGGCGTTGGAGTCCTGCACGCCGATCTTCTTGCCGATGAGGTCCTCGGGGGTGAGGATGTTGCCGCCGTCAGCGAGCGACAGGATCGTGAAGGGGTTCTTCTGGTACGTCGCACCGATGATCGAGAGCGGGGCCTCGGACTCGGCGATGACGGAGCCGACGGAGATGGCGTCGCTCAGTGCGACATCCGCGGTTCCGGAGAGCAGCTCGGCGGTACCGGTCGAGGGACCAGCGGTCATGTTGACGGCGGTGAAGCCGGCCTCTTCGTAGTAGCCCTTGTCGTCGGCGAGGAACTCACCGGAGAACTCCTCGTTCTTGATCCACGAGAGCTGGAGGTTGAGCTCGCCGTAGCTGGCGGACTCGCCGTCGCCACCCGTCGTGGTCTCGTCACCGGAGGCACAACCGGCGAGAACGGTGACTGTCGCGACTGCGGCTGCGAGAACGGCAGCCGAGCGCTTCTTGCTGTGGAAAATGGACATACGTTGATGCCTCGCCTTTCGGGGAATGGATGGTGTGAAGGCGAAACTACGCGTCCCGCATTTCGCGCCGTTCATGATCACGTTTCCGGCAGGTTAAGCGAGGTCACAAACCGGACACGGCCGACCGGTCTACGCGCCCAGAACCCGCTCGAGATAGCCGTTCGCAAACAGACGCTGCGGGTCGAGCTGGTCGCGCACCGCGACGAAGTCGGCGAAGCGCGGGTAGGTCGTTGCTAGCGACGCCGCATCGCGCCCGTGCATCTTGCCCCAGTGCGGTCGCCCGTCGAAGCCCTTCATGATCTGCTCGACCGCCTCGAAGTACTCGGTCGGCTCTTCGCGGTAGTAGCGGTGCACGGCGATGTACCCGCTCTTTCGGCCGTGCGCTGTCGAGAGCCAGTTGTCGTCGGCCGCCGCGACGCGCACCTCGACCGGAAAGCTGATGCGCCAGTTGCGCGCCTCGATCAGCTCGTTGATGGCGCGCAGGGCGGCCGGCACGTGCTCGACGGGCAGCGCGTACTCCATCTCCTTGAAGCGGATGCTGCGCGGGGCCACGAAAACCCGGTGCGACAGGTCGGTGAACTCGCGTTCGGCGACCAGCCTGTCGGCCAGGTGGTTGATCGGGCGGATCATGCCGGGCATCGCCGTGCCGATGGCGCAGGTCACACTGAAGACGTGGTTCGACATCAGCTGGTCGTCGACCCAGCGGGCCACCGGGTTCTGCACCTTGCTCGGCGTCTCGACCGGCAGACGGGTGTTGGTCTTCGTCAGCGCGGTGTCGGTGTGCGGAAACCAGTAGAACTCGAAGTGGTCGACCGCCTCGGTGCGCTCGAGCCAGGTGTCGAGCACCTCGTTCAGCGGCTCGGGCTTCTCTACGGCGTTGAGCTTGAAGCTCGGCACGCACTGAATCGTGATCTCGACGAGGATGCCGAGGGCACCGAGCCCGAGGCGCACTGCCGGCAGCAGCTCGGCGTTCTCGGTCTCGCTGACATGCAGCAGCTCCCCCGCCGCGGTCACCAGCGTTACCGCGACGATCTGGGTGGCGAGACCGCCGAAGCGCGAACCCGTGCCGTGCGTGCCGGTTGATGTCGCTCCGGCGAGGGTCTGCCGGTCGATGTCGCCCATGTTGGTGAGCGCGAGGCCGAGGGGGTCGAGCAGCGCGGGCAGCTGGTAGAGGTTGGTGCCCGCGCCGAGGGTGACGCGGGTTCCGTCGACGGCGTAGACGCCATCCAGTCGGCTGAGGTCGAGCTGCACATCGTCGGTGGCCGCGATCGGGGTGAACGAGTGGCCGGCGCCGATCGCCTTGACGCGCAGTCCCCTCTCACGCGCGAAGGCGAGCACCTCGACGACCTGCTCCACCGAGGTGGGGCGGGCGATGTGCTGCGGGCGGGACTCGACCGAACGGCCCCAGTTGCGCCAGCGGGTGCCGGATTCGATCACAGGAAGGCCTTTCCCTGGCCGCGGTAGGTGGGCAGAGTCTCAACGACGGCATCACCGTCGACCAGCAGGAACTCGTTGACGTGCTCGCTCAGCTCGCCGGCCTTGGTGTGCCGCAGCCAGACGCGGTCGCCCTCGTGCAGTGCCGCAGCACCCGACAGGGGCGTCTGCACCTCGCCCGCACCCTCGAGCGGCAGCATCTTCAGTCCTTGCGGCCAGGCGATGAGCGGAACCCGGCTCGCGTCGGCCGGGCCGCTCGCGATCCAGCCACCGCCGAGCAGCGTGGCCAGCTCAGGCTTCGGCTTGCGCACGACAGAGAGCGCGAAGGCTGCCGCGGGGGCGGGCGTGAAGTGCGTGTAGTGGTCGAAGAGATGGGGTCCGAAGAGACCGGACCCCGCGGCCACCTCGGTCACGGCCGACTCTGCGGAGGTGCGCTCGAGCGACCCCGTTCCGCCGCCGTTGACGAACTCGAGCGGGGCGATCGCCCGCACCGCGG
>JBIIAR010000007.1:0-20568 GCA_044239765.1 Microbacteriaceae bacterium | reverse complement strand
GAGGCGATCGCCCCGAGAATGAGGCGGGGCATGGCCGGACGAGCGAACTCGTAGAGCCGAGCGAGCGCGCGGACAGTGCCGACAGAGGTCGGTGACGTGGTCATAGAGAAGCCTTAGAGCTGCCACCTGGCAGCGGAACGAACGAGTGTGCGGAAGGAGTGGAAGCGCTAGCGGGAGCTAGTGGCTCGACGTCGCGGGGCAGAGACAGCGCCGGCGTCGATCGTGGCCGTGGCGAGAACTGTCTTTGTCATTGCATCCCCCTGGGAGTTCGTGTCGTCTTCAGAGCCTTTCAGACTAGGGGCAACACTTACCGGGGTGCAAGCTTTTTCTAGCGCACCCGCACCGACAGGCAGGTGACGCAGCCCTCGAGCTTCTCGAGCTCGCTGATGTCGACCTCGACCACCGTGTAGCCGAGCTCGCGGATGAGCTGGGCGCTCTGCGGCGCGGACGCCGCCATGAGCACGGTGTCGGCTGCGAGCTCGACGACGTGCGCCCCCGCCTCCTCTGGCACCGCGAGGAAGCGGCCGAAGATGCTCGGGTCGTCTACGAGCGGCGGGTAGCCGATGACGGTGCCGTCGGGCAGTGCGGTCACGGCACTTTTGAGGTGCAGCACCTTGGTGATGGGCACGGCGACGACGGTGTACCCGAGCCGCGAGACGATGGCGCGCAGCTGGCGGATGCCCTCCGCGTTGGTGCGGCCACCGCGGCCGACGTAGACGGTCGTGCCGACCTTGAGAACGTCGCCTCCGTCGAGGGTGCCCGGCAGGGTGATCCGCTCGATTCGAAGGCCGAGCTCGCGAACGGTCGTCTCGACGTCGTCGATCTCGCCGCGACGGCTCTCGGCGCCGGGGCTGGTGAGCACCGCGGTGCGACCGAAGAGCACGACGGCGTCTTCGATGAAGACGGAGTCGGGCATGTCGGGCGCGGGGTGCACCTCGACCGTCGTCCAGCCGTTCGCGGTGAGCGCGGCCGCGTACGCGTCCCACTGCTCATCGGCGAGGTCAGCGTCGATCGGGCTGCGCTCGATGTGGGTCACCTCGCCCTCGCTGAGGTTGGATGCGGGAAGGCGGATGAGCGCCAGCTTGGCTCGCGACTTCGAGCCGAAGCCACGCGTTTCGAGCGCCTTGTGCCAGACCGCCAGACCGAGGGTCGCCGCGGAGACGAGCAGGGCGGCGACGAAGAACAGGTTGGAGCTGCCGAGGGTGCCGACAATCGCCACGACCCACTCCGCGCTGATCGAGGTGCCCGACTGCGCGACCGAGATCATCGTGCCGAGGAAGGCGCCGAGGACGGCGGCGACGAGGCCGGCGGGCAGCGCGAGGTACCAGCGGGTGAAGGCGCCGAGAAAGGCGAGGATGGCTAGCACGCCGAATGCAATGAGCGACGCGGGCAGAAAGTACAGCGTGATGCGCGAGAACGCGGTCGCGGCGAAGTCGTAGGAGATGAAGAACGCGAGCACGGTCGCCAGGTGCGCCGCCAGCACCACGACGAAGGCGGTGACGACCGATGCGACGATGCGACGGGGCAGGGGAAGGGGACGCAGGCTCGTGAACATGGTTTGAGCCTAGGGCGAATCAGCTCAGTGGAAGAAGTGCCGCTCGCCCGTGAAGTACATCGTCACGCCCGCCTCCTTGGCAGCGAGGATGACCTCCTCGTCGCGAATGGACCCGCCGGGCTGCACGATGGCGCGCACACCCCCGTCGATGAGGATCTGCGGTCCGTCGGCGAAGGGGAAGAACGCGTCGCTCGCAGCAACGGATCCCGCGGCGCGATCGCCCGCGCGGCTCACCGCGAGGTGGCACGAGTCGACGCGGTTGACCTGGCCCATGCCGACGCCGACGGAGGCGCCGTCATGGGCGAGCAGGATGCCGTTGGACTTCACTGAGCGCACCGCGCGCCAGGCGAACTCGAGGTCGGCCATCGTCGCGGGGTCGGCCGGGGCGCCGGCAACCAGCGTCCAGGTCGAGCTGTCGAATCCGTCGTAGGTGTCGGCGGACTGCACGAGAAAGCCGCCGCTGATCTGCTTGATCTCGCGGGCATCCCGCGCGAAGTCTTCTGGGAGCTGCAGCAGACGAAGGTTCTTCTTGGCCTGCAGCACCGCGAGCGCCTCTGGCGCGAAGCCGGGAGCGACGACGACCTCGGTGAAGATGTCCTTGATCGACTCGGCGGCCTCGGCGGTGATCACGCGGTTGGAGGCGATGACGCCGCCGAAGGCAGACAGCGGGTCGCAGGCGTGCGCGCGGGCGTGGGCGCTCGCGACCGGCTCGCCGGATCCACGGGCGACCGCGATGCCACAGGGGTTCGCGTGCTTGATGATCGCGACAGCGGGCTCGTCGAAGTCGTAGGCGGCGCGCACGGCGGCGTCGGCATCCACGTAGTTGTTGTACGACATCTCCTTGCCGTGCAGCTGGGTCGACTGGGCGATGCCGTGGCCCTGTGCCTCGACGTAGAGCGCCGCGGTCTGGTGCGAGTTCTCGCCGTAGCGCAGCTCGCTCGAGAGGGTCGCGCTGACGTGCAGCGATGCGACGCTCGGCTTCGCCACGTCGGAGGCGAACCAGCTGGCGACGGCGGCGTCGTAGGCCGCCGTGTGTGCGAAGGCCTCGGAGGCGAAGCGCTGGCGCTGTTTGAGCGTGGTGCCGCCGAGCGTGAGCGCCTTCTTCACCTGGTCGTAGGAGTCGGGCGAGGTGATGACGGCAATGTTCGCGTGGTTCTTCGCCGAGGCGCGAACCATAGCCGGGCCGCCGATGTCGATCTGCTCGATCGCGTTGTCGCCGGTCACGCCCGCCGTGATGGTCTCGACGAAGGGGTAGAGGTTCGAGACGACGAGCTCGAAGGGGGCGATGCCCTGCGCCGCGAGCTCGGCCTCGTGCGACTCGAGCCGCAGGTCGGCCAGAAGGCCGGAGTGGATGACGGGGTGCAGGGTGCGCACCCGTCCGTCGAGCGACTCCGGGTATCCGGTCACGTCGCCAACCTGCACCACGGGGATGCCGGCCGCTGCGATGGCCGCGGCGCTGCCACCAGTGCTGACGATCTCAACACCGGCATCCGCCAGCGCCTGCGCGAGCTCGATCAGGCCGGTCTTGTCGCTGACGCTGACGAGGGCGCGCGTGATCTGGATCACGTCACGGGGACGGTACAGCGCGGGGTCGTGGATTGGTCCGCTCATGGCAGCTCCTTCAGGTCGACGTGTCCGTTGGCGATATCGAGAACTGCCTGCACCAGCAGCTCTCGCTCGACGATCTTGATGCGGTCGTGCAGGTCGTGCTCCGTGTCGCCGGGCAGTACGGGCACGCGCTGCTGCGAGATGATCGGACCACTGTCGACCCCGTTGTCGACGACGATGACGCTGGCCCCGGTCTCGGTGACCCCCGCCGCGAGAGCATCCCGCACGCCGTGGGCGCCGGGGAACTCGGGAAGGTACGCCGGGTGGGTGTTGATGAGCTGCGGCGAGAGTGCCTCGACGACCCGCGGCGGCAGCAGCTTCATGAAGCCGCTGAGCACGACGAGATCGGCGTTCCAGAACTGGATCTGCTCGAGCAGGGCGTCACCCCACGACTCGCGGTCGTCGAAGGCCGAGAGGGCAACAGAGAAGGTGGGGATGCCGAACTGCTCGGCGTGCGCGAAGCCCTCGGCGTCACGGTCGGCGCCAACAGCGATGACCCGGGCGGGAAACTCCGCGTCCTGCGAGGCCTCGAGGAGGGCACGGAGGTTGGAGCCGCCCCCGGAGATGAGCACGACGAGCGATAGCACCGTGAAAGCCTATCGTTGCCGCGAGAGCAGCAGCCCCAGCGCAGCCGCGACGGTGACCTCGAGCGCCGCGAAGAGCCCGACGGCCAGGGCATCGGGCCCGACCTCGGCCAGGCGTCCAGGGCCGGCCATGCCGCCAGACACCGCGGCGAGCAAGCCGAGCAGCACACCGGCGACGACACCCATGCCGAGGGCCGCGCCACCCAGCCAGAGCAGGGGGTGCTCGACGTCGAGCTCGCGCAGCAGGCGCGACCGCAGCAGCGCCGCAGCGAGAAAGGCGGCGACGAGCGGCACGGCTATGCCGAGAAAGCCGAAGGCGAGGTCACCGGTGGGCAGCGCCCCGAGAACAGGCACGGATGGCACCGGCCCCAGCACCGTCGACAGCGGGCTGACGCTCGACCCGCTTCCAATCGCGAACCCGGGCCCCACGAGCCAGCTGGCCGTCCACACCACGACGTTCGGCATGAAGGCGAGCTGCCCGAGGGTCAGGGCCAGGCCGCCGACCACCCCGGCGTGCAGGCCCTCGTAGAGCGAGATGACCTGGCCGTAGTTGACGGCGATGAGCAGCGCGGCGAGCACGCCGCTGACCGCGAGGATCGCTGCGACGGCGGCGGCGCCACCCTGCAGGGCGGTGCGGGCGAGGGCGCGAAGGGAGGGCGACCAGTCGGCTATCCAGTCTTTGATGGAGCTTCCTGTGTCGTCACCCGCCGCCCGGGCGGTGCGCAGAAGGCCGCCGCCGAAGCCGAGCGCGAAGACGAGGCTGGGCAGCACGATGCCCTGGCCGATCGACGGTCGGGCGAGCGGGTAGAGCGCACTGAGGGTGATGGCCGTGCTGAGCAGCACGAAGGTGCCGAGGGCGGCGAGCGCCCCGAGCGTGCGGTAGCGGGTCTCGCCCACACGGCGACCCGCCCGCAGCGCGAGCAGAACGGTGAGCAGGGCAAAGCCGAGCGGCGCGATCGTCACCGGGAACGCCGTCTCAGCCGGAGCACCGACACTCGCCGCGAGCACCGCGTCGAGGGTGACCTGCAGGTCGACGCCGTGGCCGACCAGCCAGGTGTCGGCGGATGCCCGCCAGAAGACCACCCAGTCCACGGCGAAGCCGTACTGCACGGCCCACAGCACCGTCAGCGGAACGAGCGGGATGCCGACGCCGACGCCCACAACGAGCACGGCCTCGAGGGCCGCGAAAAGAGCGGTGAGCGAGCGATTCATGTCGGGTCAAACGTACCCGGCACGATCCGCCCGCTCACGCAGACTCTCTGTCTAGACGCCTAGCACTCCGGGTCTTTGCCAGGAACGGTGTCGTCGAGGAAGTACTCGTCGACGACGCTGTTCACGCAGTCGTTGTCACCGTTGTAGGCCGTGTGACCGTCACCCTCGACGGTGATGAGCACACCGCTCGAGAGCTGATCGGCGAGCGCCTCAGCCCAGACGTAGGGGGTTGCCGGGTCGTTGGTCGTGCCGATCACAAGAATCGGCGCGGCGCCCTCGGCGTCGTACTCGGTCGGGAAGTCCGCCGCCGGGTAGGGCCAGTTGGTGCAGAGCACGTCGAGAACGGCGTAGTCGTCGAGGGTGATGTACGGGCCGATGGTCGGTGCGGCCTCGCTGATCTCGGCGAGGCGGTCAAGCGTCGACTCCGAGTCGGCCGCCCAGTCGTTGTCGACGCAGGTGGTGGCCTGGTAGACCTCCACCGAGTTGTCGGCGTACGAGCCGTCGTCGTCACGGCCGTTGTAGATGTCGGCGAGGAAGAAGACGGGATCCGCATCGTCGGCCTTGATGCCGTTGAACAGGTCGGTGAGGTAGCTCCAGTAGTCCGATGAGTAGAGCGACATCGCCACGCCGGTGCCGACGGTCGCCGAGTCGAGCTCACGGCCGTCCGACGAGACGAGGCCAGCGCCGTCGACGCTGCCCATCAGGGCACCCGCCTGCAGCAGGGCCTCATCCAGGGTTCCGGTGAAGGGGCAGCCCGAGTTGGCGAGGCAGTCCTCCATGTAGGCGCGCAGGTTGTTCTCGAAGCCGACCGCCTGCACGACGAGCTCGTCGAAGGCGCCGACCGTCGGGTCCACTGCGCCATCGAGCACGAGGTGGCCGACGTTGTCGGGGAAGAGCTCGGCGTAGACGGCGCCGATGAAGGTGCCGTACGAGTAGCCGAGGTAGTCGATCGGCTCATCGCCGGTGAGCAGCGCGCGCATGAGCTCGAGGTCGTGGGCGGTGCTCACGGTGTCGAGCTTGCCGAGCAGGGCGCCGGTGTTCTCGTCGCAAGCCTCGGCGTAGTCCGCCAGCTCATCGGTCAGCTCGTCGATCCAGGCCTCGGTCTGGTACGGCTCGTCGAAGGTCTCGTAGAGCGACTCGTCTTTGTCGGCGTCGTTGAAGCACTCGACGGGGGTCGAGGCACCGACTCCACGGGGATCCCACCCGACGATGTCGAAGCTGTCGGCGAGGTCGGAGGTGACGGCGTACTCGACGAACTCGACGCCTGATCCGCCCGGTCCGCCCGGGTTGACGAAGATGGTGCCCTGCGAGTCATCCGCGGCGGGCTGCTTGGCGAGCGCGATCTGCGCGGATTCGCTCTCCTCGTCTTCCCAGTCGATGGGAACGTTGATGGTGGCGCACTCGAGGCTGCCGCATTCCTCCCACTCGACCTCCTGAGTGAAGTACTCGGCGAAGGCCGAGTCGGTGGTCTCCTCCGGCTCGTTCGTGCCGCCGCCAGCCGGCAGCAGAAAACAGCCGGAGAGAGTGGTGGCGAGCGCGGCGGTCAGGGCGATGCCTGCCATCCAGCGGCGTCTCGTGGAGAGTGTCGACATGAGTGAGCCCCTTCACGGGCGGCTTCGGCTACCGCCCCGTGCACTCACCCTATTGCGACTCAGCCGAGGATCGAAACGTCACCCGACGGCAGCTCGCCAAACCCGCCGCGGATCATGTCGGCAAGCGCATCGATCGCGGCCTGCGCCTGCGCCCCCTCGGCGGTCACCGCGAGGCGGTCGCCGAGCTGCGCATCGAGCAGCATGATCGAGATCGGTCCGGCAAGCGGCCGGGGCGCGACACCCGTGCGCAGGTTGGCGATACTCAGCCGCGCGTCAAAGCCCATCATCGCGCTGGCGATAGTGGCTGCGGGCCGAGTGTGCAGGCCGTCAGGATTGACGACCTGCATCTCGAGAGACAGTGCCACTAGAGCGCCGCGAGAACCTCGCGCAGCAGCGAAGCGGCCTCGCTCGGCGTCTTGCCGACCTTGACTCCGGCGGCCTCCAGGGCCTCCTTCTTGCCCTGAGCGGTGCCGGCACCCGATGAGACGATGGCGCCTGCGTGGCCCATGGTCTTGCCCTCGGGGGCCGTGAAGCCTGCAACGTAGCCGACAACAGGCTTGGTGACGTTGGCCTTGATGAACTCCGCAGCGCGCTCTTCGGCGTCACCGCCGATCTCGCCGATCATGACGATCGCCTTGGTCTCGGGGTCCGCCTCGAACGCGCGCAGCGCGTCGATGTGGGTCGTTCCGATGATCGGGTCGCCGCCGATGCCGATAGCCGTCGAGAAGCCGAGGTCGCGCAGCTCGTACATCATCTGGTAGGTCAGGGTGCCCGACTTCGAGACGAGGCCGACCGGTCCCTTGCCGGTGATGTTCGCCGGGGTGATGCCGACGAGCGACTCCCCGGGGGTGATTATTCCGGGGCAGTTCGGGCCGATGATCTGGGTCTTGCCGGAGGCCTTGGCCTTCGCCCAGAACTCCGCGGAGTCCTGCACGGGGATTCCCTCGGTGATGACGACGACGAGCGGGATCTCGGCGTCGATGGCCTCAAGCACGGCGTCCTTGGCGAAGGCCGGCGGAACGAACACGATCGAGACGTCGGCGCCGGTCTCGGCGATCGCCTCGGAAACGGTGCCGAACACGGGAAGCGAGACGCCACCCTCGTGTTCGACGGTCGTTCCGGCCTTGCGCGCGTTGACGCCGCCGACGACCTGGGTGCCCGCCTTGAGCATGAGTGCGGTGTGCTTGGTGCCCTCGCCGCCGGTGATGCCCTGGACGATGACCTTGCTGTCCTTGTTGAGGAAGATCGACATGTTTCTACGTACCTTTACTTCGAAGCCAGCTCGGCAGCTTTGTCAGCGCCGTCGTCCATGGATGTCGCGAGAGTCACGAGCGGGTGGTTGGCCGCGGCGAGAATCGCGCGGCCCTCCTCGACCTTGTTGCCGTCGAGGCGCACGACGAGGGGCTTGGTCGCTGCATCCCCCAGCGTGTTCAGCGCGCCGACGATGCCGTTGGCAACCGCGTCGCAGGCGGTGATGCCGCCGAAGACGTTGACGAAGACGCTCTTGACCTGCGGGTCACCGAGAATGACGTCGAGCCCGGCCGCCATGACCTCGGCGGATGCTCCACCGCCAATGTCGAGGAAGTTGGCGGGCTTGACGCCGCCGTGGCGCTCGCCCGCGTAGGCGACGACGTCGAGGGTCGACATGACGAGTCCGGCGCCGTTGCCGATGATGCCGACCTCGCCGTCCAGCTTGACGTAGTTGAGGTCGTTGGCCTTGGCCTTCGCCTCGAGCGGGTCGGCCGCGGCCGCATCCTCGAGCTCAGCGTGGTTGGGGTGACGGAACCCGGCGTTCTCGTCGAGCGAGACCTTGCCGTCGAGGGCGACGATGTCGCCGGCACCGGTGAGCACGAGCGGGTTGACCTCGACGAGCGTGGCGTCCTCGCCCTTGTAGACCTCGTAGAGCTTGACGAGCACGGGGGCGACCTTCTCGACGAGGTCGGCGGGGAAGCCGCCGGCGATGGCGATCTCTGTGGCCTTCGCGAGGTCCACTCCGGCGATCGGGTCAACCTCGATCTTGGCGAGAGCCTCGGGGCGCTCTACGGCGAGCTCCTCGATCTCCATGCCGCCCTCAACGCTGCAGAGCGAGAGGTAGCTGCGGTTGGCGCGGTCGAGCAGGATCGAGAAGTAGAACTCCTGCTTGATGTCTGCGCCCTGGGCGACCATGACGCGGTTGACGGGCAGGCCCTTGATCTCGAGCTGGAGAATGGCCTCGGCGGCCGTCGCTGCCTCTTCGGGGCTGCGCACCACCTTGACGCCGCCAGCCTTGCCGCGGCCTCCGGCCTTCACCTGTGCCTTGACGACGACGACGCCGCCGATCTTCGCCGCGGCGGCCGAGGCCTCCTCCGGCGTGTCAGCGACAATGCCCTGCAGTACGGGAACCCCGTACGACTCGAACAGGTCTCGGGCCTGGTACTCGAAAAGATCCACCGTTATGTCCTATCGCGCGTGTTTGCTGGGGCCGGACGCCGAAAGTAGCTCGACATCAAGAGACTTTGGCCACAGGAAAGCCTACCCCTGCTCGCTGACTGCTTAATCGCGCTCCAGATCGCGCACCTCATCCGAGTCGGCCCCTGCCGTTGCAACGCACGGACCGGATGCGGTGATGCGAATCGACGCCCGGTGCTGCTCCGTCTTCGACAGGGCCTCAATCTCGATCACGGCGACCGACGACGACCGGGTCAGCACGGTGAGCACCGCGGCGCCCTCCTCGGATCTCGTCGCCTCCCACCCCTGCGCGACGTAGGTCGCGGCCAGGTTGTCACCCGCGAGAACCACCCGCGGGGCCTGCGAGTTGGTGACGAGTGCGACGGTGCTCGAGTGCCAGGCGCGCATGGTGCCGTCCGGGTCGTCGTCGCAGGGCTGCGACGCGTCTGTCGTCTCGGAGTCCCCCTTGACCATCACCTCGGGCAGGCGGTACCAGGCGTCGTTGCGCAGCAGCTGCACGGGCGACTTGGTCTCGACGAGGGTGAGGGCCTGCGGGGCCGCAGAGCAGCCGGCGAGCAGGGCGAGGGCGAGTACGGCGGGCACAATCCGGGTGAGCATGCCCGCAGGTTAGGCACTCGGCGCGACCTGCAGGTATCCGCGGGGTGAACGCGAGCTAGAAGGCCATCGCCTCGAGCTGGCGCACCTCTTTCGAGCTCTCGCCGTCGGTGACGACGCAGGGGCTGCTGAGGGCGAGGGTGATCTCGGCGGGCCGCCCGGCATCCTCGTCCTCTGGGGAGGCCGTGATCTCGATATCGCTGAAGATCGTGGGGTTGCTCAGCGTGGTCGCGGTGGCCGAGGAACCGGCTGACTGCTCCCACCCCTGTGCGACGAAGCTGCCGGCGAGGTCGTCGATGACGGCGCTGAGGTCGGCGCCCGGTTGCAGGCTGATGCGCGCTCCGGAGTGCCACGAGCGAAGCAGGCCCTCCGGGTCCGTGCTCTCGGGCTCGCAGCTCACCGAGAGGTCACTCGAGACGAGAACGATGTCGACGAGGTCGGCGGGAATGCGGCTGGCGGCGTCATTGCGCAGCAGCTGCACGTTCGACTTCGCCTCGGCGAGCGAGATGTCCGAGTCTGCCGCACAGCCGGCGAGCATGAGCACGACGGCCGAGGCGAGCAGTGGGCGACGCATCTACTTGTCGTCGACCGGTCCGAGATTGACGACCTCGTCAGAGGTCTTGCCCTTGGTCATGACGCAGGGGCCGGCGACCGCGATCTGCACTTCTGCGCCCGACTGGGCCTCGTCATCCGCCCGCTGGAACGAGATGTGGATGTTGGTCTCCGAGCCCTCTCGAGTCAGCTCGATGATCGAGGCGGTGCCGTAGATTCCGCGGTCCCAGCCCTGCTTCACGAAGGACTCGGCCAGGTTGTCAACGACGGCGGACACCTCGACGCTCGTGCTGTAGACCAGCTTCAGCCGGCTGGTGGAGCGCCACGATCGCAGCAGCCCCTCAGGGTCGGTCTCTGGTGTGCGGCAGTTGGTCGACTCGTCCTGGGTCTTGAGAATCTCTTCGACCTGCGACTCCTGCACCCGGCTCGCGGCCTCGTTGCGCAGCAGCTGCACGGGCGACTTGGTCTCGGCGAGCGTTGGCTCATCAGAGGAGGAGGTGTCGGCGCAGCCGCTGAGGAGCAGTGCGGTGAGCACGGCGAGACCGGCGATGCGTGCGGGAAGAGCGATGGCCATGACTGCACCTCGGGGTAGAGCGGCGTCGGGGCGCCGGGGTGGGAGACACCAGCCTCATTACCAGTGCCTTGAACCTACCAGCGGGTCTGCAGCACGAACATCCCGATAACGCACCCCAAAGCTGGGGGCAGACTACTTCTGCAGACCGGTGACCTCGTCGGATTCCGCGCCCTCGGTGCGCACACACGGACCGTGCACCTGAATCTGCACGGTGGTCTGCTCGACCTTCGTCTCGAGGCCGGTCGACGGCATCGTGTCGTTCGGCTTGTAGCCGGCGATCTGGATGTCGGCGAGCGAGGTCTCGCTCTCGAGCAGCTTGCTCGTCACGCTCGCGTTGCCGCCGAGACTGCGGACCACCCAGCCCTGCTCCTCGAACGATGCCGTGAGGTCGTTGACGAGCGTCTGCACGTCGGTCACACCGTCGTCGAGAATCAGCACATCGGCGGTGGAATGCCACGAGCGAACGATGCCGGTCGGGTCGTCCTTCTCGGAAAGGCACGCAACGGAGCTGTCCTCCGACTCGATGATCTGGTCGATCACCTCGGCGGGTAGCCGGTTGGCAGCTTCGTTGCGCAGCAGTTGGGCAGGCGACTTCGTCTCGGCGAGCGAGACCTCCGGGTAGGTTCCGGGCACGGTCGGCGCGGGTGACGCGCACGCGCTGAGCAGCGTGAGCGCGATCGCGGCGACGGCCGCGCGAATGAGGTGGTCTCCGTTGACCATGTGATGCACCTTGTTTCCTTGTTGCCTGTGCACACGACGGTATACGGCGACCGTGGGAGCGCTCTCACCCCAATGGAGGGGACAAGGCTGTCCCCCTAAAGGCCCACCGTCACTCGAGGGCCGTGACCTCCGCCGAATCAGGGCCGTCGGTCGTCACGCAGGGCCCGGTCGCGGTGATGCGGATCATGGCACTCGCGGTCTCATCCGCCGACGAGACCTCGATCGACGCCACCGACTTCGTGCTGGTCAGCAGGGTGAGACCGAAGGACGTGTCGCTGCTGACCTCCTCCGCCGTCCACCCCTGGTCGACGAAACTGGTGACCAGCGCCTGTGCCGCACCGACGCGGTCGGCCCCGTCGACGAGCACGAGGTCGGCACTCGACTTCCACTGGCGAACAAGCCCGCCGGGGTTCTCCTGCTCGTTGTAGCAGGGAAACGACAGGTCGCCGGTCTTGCGTACGTCAGAGACGACCGAGGTGTCGAGCCGACCGGCAGCCTCATTGCGCAGCAGCTGCACGGGCGACTTGGTCTCGACGAGTCGCAGCTCGTCGGAGGTCGGGGCTGCACTGCTGCAGCCGGCGAGAAGAAGGATCGCCGCGGCGAGAAGGATTCGTGTGGCCATGGAAGAACTCCGAGGTAGCGCGGCCGCACTTCCGCTCGTCGCCGAATCTAGTGGCGCCGCTCTCGGCCCCGCGTCCCCCAGTCTGAGGGGCTAGAGCTTCTCGATCGGAGCAATCTTGATCAGGAGGCGCTTGCGCCCCGCCGTGTCGAACTGCACCTCGGCCACGCGCTTGGCCCCCTCGCCGGTGACGGCGGTCACCCGCCCGTCACCGAAGTCGGTGTGACGGATGCGATCCCCCGCCGCGAGCGTCAGGTCGCCGTTGTCGCGAACGACCCCCGTCACCTGGCTCGTCCACTGCGTCTTGACCTTCGGTGCCGGGGCGAGCTCGAAGCGCTCGAACCCGACGGTGCGGCCGTCGCGGCGCGCGTTGATCGAGCGCGGGCCCCCGCCGTAGCTGTTCGACATGCCGGGTGACGAGCGCCAGTCGATGAGGTCCGCGGGGATCTCCTGCAGAAAGCGGCTGGGCATCGCGACGTTCACATCGCCGAAGACGGCGCGCGAGGTGGCGAGTGAGATGTAGAGCCGCTCACGGGCGCGGGTGATACCGACGTAGAAGAGCCGGCGCTCCTCGGCGAGGCCGCCCGGCTCGTTCGCCGACATCTGGTGGGGCAGCAGCCCCTCCTCGATGCCGGTGAGGAAAACGGTGTTGTACTCCAGGCCCTTGGCCGTGTGCAGGGTCATGATCGAGACGGAGCCCGCCTCGTCGTCGATCTCATCGGCCGCGGCGAACAGCGCGACCGAGGTGAGAAAGTCGATGAGGGTGCCGTCGGGGGTCGAGACCCGAAACTCCTTGGTCTGCGAGACGAGCTCTTCGAGGTTCTCGGCGCGGGCCGCATCCTGCGCGTCGCCGCTGTTCTTGAGAACGGTGAACAGTCCGCTCGATTTGAGCAGGGTGCTGAGCACCTCTGACGGCGAGGATGTCGCGGCGATGACCGCGGCCTCGTCGAGCAGGCGGCCGAGCTCGACGATCGCGCCGGTCACCTTGGGGCCGAGGCCGATCTCGCCGGCGTCGAGCAGGGCCTCGCGCAGCGGCATGCCCATGCGGTCGGCGTAGGCCTGCAGGGCGGCCTCGGTTGCCGGCCCGATGCCGCGCTTGGGCACGTTCATGATGCGGCGAAGGGCAAGGTCGTCGTCGGGGTTGGCCACCTGGGCGAGGTAGGCCATGGCGTCCTTGATCTCGGCGCGCTCGTAGAACTTGGTGCCGCCCGGAATGCGGTACGGAATCGCCGAGCGAATGAAGATCTCTTCGAGCGGTCGGGTCTGCGCGTTGGTGCGCACGAAGATCGCGACGTCACGGTAGTTGACGCCCTTGGCCCGCAGCGCCTCGATCTCGTCGGCGACGAACTGCGCCTCGTCGTGCCCGCTGTAGCCCGTGTAGCCGACGACCTTCTCGCCGCTGCCGACCGTCGTGAACAGGTTCTTCGCCTTGCGGTCGAAGTTGTTCGAGATGACGGCGTTCGCCGCGTCGAGAATGTTCTGCGTCGAGCGGTAGTTCTGCTCGAGCAGCACGACCTTGGTGTTCGGGTAGTCGCGCTCGAACTCCACGATGTTGCGAATGTCGGCCCCGCGAAAGGCGTAGATCGACTGGTCGGAGTCGCCGACCACCGTCAGCGAGGCGGGCGGGATGCCGCCCGCCGCATCCAGCTTCATGCGAGTGTCTGCCGGAACGTGCTGCGGCTTCACCGCACGAACCAGCTCGCGAATGAGCGAGTACTGGGCGTGGTTGGTGTCCTGGTACTCGTCGACGAGCACGTGGCGAAAACGGCGCTGGTAGAGCGCGGCGACATCGGGGAAAGCGCGAAAGAGGTAGACCGTCTCGCCGATGATGTCGTCGAAGTCGAGCGCGTTGGCGCGCCGCAGCGAGGCCTGGTACTGCCGAAAGATCTCGACGAATCCGGCCTCTTTGGGGTCGTTCATGTTGACGGATCGGGCGAAGGCCTCGAGGTCGGTCAGCTCGTTCTTCAGCTTCGAGATGCGGCTCGAGACACCACCAGGGGTGAAGCCGTTGACGTCGGCATCCAGCTCTTTGATGATGCGCTTGAGCAGAGCGCGCTGGTCGGCGGAGTCGTAGATGGTGAAGCTCTGCTTCATGCCGAAGACCTCGGCCTGGCGACGGAGGATGCGCACGCAGGCCGAGTGGAAGGTCGAGATCCACATGCCCTCGGCCGCCCCACCGACGAGCTGGCCGACGCGCTCGCGCATCTCGGCCGCGGCCTTGTTGGTGAAGGTGATGGCGAGGATCTGGCTCGGCCAGGCCTCACGGCTCTGCAGCAGACCGGCGATGCGGCGAGTGAGCACGCTCGTCTTGCCAGAGCCGGCGCCCGCGACGATGAGCAGGGACGGGCCGCGGTACTCGACCGCCTCGCGCTGCGCAGGGTTGAGGCCCTCGAGCAGTGCCTCGTCGATTCTGCCGCCGGTGGTGTGCTCCGTGGGATCGAAGTCGTCAAGCCAGGTCATGTCGACCCAATTCTAGTTTCGCCGACCGACCTTGAGTGACTTGAGAGCGGCCACCGCGAGGTCGGGGTGGTCCGCGAAGACGCCGTCGAGGCCCGTCTCGATGATCTGGGCGAACTCGCCGCGCCAGTCGCCCCACGCGGGGGCGGCCGTGCCGACGCGAAATGCCTTCGACAGAAACTTGTTCTCTGGGCGCAGGGTCCACGTGTAGACGATCAGGCCGGCGGCGTGCGCTCGGTCGACGAAGGCCGGGTCGGCCAGGATCAGCCGCTTGTCGACGCTCACGCCGTCCACCTCGGTCGCGAGGCGCTCAAGCCCGCTGTCGGTGAGGTGATCTGCGTACGAGCGTGCGTTCCTGCCGTCGGCGGCGACGAGGTCCGCCGGCGCTCCCTCTCTCTCGGCGAGAAAGACGAGGCGGCCGGCAACCCCGCGGGCACGAATCTTCAGCAGCACCGACTCCTCGAATGACTCCGTCACGAGGTTCTCGTCGGTCGCCCACTCGCGCACCTCGGCGGCGAAGAGCTCGTCGAGCGGCAGGCCGATGCTCTCGAAGTAGGCGGCGTGCTTGATCTCGGCGATCATCACCAGCTGTCGGCGATACCGCGCGGATGCCTCGTCGATGATGCGCATGAGGTCGCGCAGGCGAACGATGCCCTCATGCCCGTCGAAGCTGGTCGAGGGCTGCCGCAGCGCCGGAAGCCGCTCCACCACCCGCAGCGTCTGCAGCTCTGCCCAGGTGAAGTCCTCGGTGAACCAGCCGGTCAGCGCGGTGCCGTCGATTGTCTTGGTGGTCTTGCGCGCCGCGAACTCGGGGTGGCTGGCCACGTTCGTCGTGCCCGAGATCTCGTTCTCGTGCCGCAGAACCAGCACGCCGTCCTTGGTGGCGACGATGTCGGGCTCGACCGCGTCAGCGCCCAGGGCGAAGGCGAGCTCGTAGGCCGCGCGGCTGTGCTCTGGCCGGTATCCACTCGCGCCGCGGTGTCCGATGATGAGGGTCACGGTGCAACGGTACGCGAATAGGATGCTGACCATGACGACGTGCTGGGCCTGCGAGACCGAGCTGCGTCCAGAGTGGAAGTTCTGCATCCAGTGCGGTGTTCCGGTCGAGGGCGAGGCCACCGCGACCGCGGCGAAGCGCGAGCTGGGTGCCCTGGCGATGTTCGGCTGGATCTTCGCCGGAATCGGCGGCCTGCTGCTGATCGCCGGCATCATCCTCTTCTTCTTCGTCAAATGAGCTTCGTCGAGCCGACCCGCGCGCTGCCGCTGCGCTGGGGCACGTACCGCTTTCGCTACCTCAGCGGTTTGTCTCTCATCGTCTCTGGCGCCATCGCGATCCAGGGGGCGAGCGCCTACGTCGGCTACCCGCTCGCGATCGGAACGCTCGCCCACGTCGTCGGCTGGTGGATCATGCCCGCGGCCGGCTGGCGCCGCATCTGGGTGGTGCTACCGTCGCTGCTCAGCGTGATCATCCTGCTGATGGGGCCGGCGGCGGTCGGATTGCTGGCCATTCCGCTCGCCGGGTGGCTGCTCGTGCGGCACCGCCCCGCGCTCACCATGCTGCTCGCGGTGCCCGTGCTGGTTATCGGGGTGCTGCTGCGGCAGGTCTACGCGGAGTACGACGGCATGCTGCCGGCGCTGGCTGTGATGGGGGCGCTCGTCGCCGCATCCGCCTGGTTGGCCCGGCTTGCGGCTGCGTCACGGCTGTTCCACAGGCAGCGCAAGGCACAGACAGCATAAAATGAGGGATGTTGGCATACCTGCCAACCATAAGGAGAGAACCGCAGATGGCTTTGTCCAACCCCGCATTCAACACCCCCGCGTTTTCGCAGCGCGCGTCGACGCTTCCTGTGCCCAGCAGCACGGAGCTCGACGAGCTGTACAACCGCCCCGCAGCCGGCCCCACCGAGACCGAGCGGATGAGCTACGACGACGTCATCGTCAAGACCGTCGTCATGTTCGTCTTCCTCCTCGCCGGTGGAGCCGTCGGTGCGTTCTTCCCGGCGCTCATGCTGCCGGCGCTCCTCGTGGGCTTTGTGCTGGCGCTCGTCAATATCTTCAAGAAGAACCCGTCGCCCGTGCTGATCCTCGCCTACGCGATCGTCGAGGGCGTCTTTCTCGGAGCGATCTCGTTCACGCTCGAGACCATCTTCGAGGGCATCGTCATCCAGGCGATCATGGGAACGCTCATCGTCTTCGGCGTGACGCTCGCCCTGTTCGCCAGTGGCCGCGTTCGCGCCTCGAAGCGTGCGACGAAGGTGTTCCTCATTGCCGGAACCGCCTACGCGCTGTTCTCGCTGGTGAACCTCGGCCTGCAGCTGACCGGCATCAACCAGGACCCGTGGGGCCTCGCCTCATCGCAGGTCTTCGGAATCCCGCTCGGCCTCATCATCGGACCGCTCGCGATCCTCATGGCCGCCTACTCGCTCGTGCTCGACTTCACTTCGGTGAAGAACGGCGTCGAGCAGGGCGCCCCGCGCAGCCTCGGCTGGAAGGCCGCGTTCGGCCTCGTGCTGACGATCGTGTGGCTCTACATCGAGTTCCTGCGCCTGATCGCGATCATCCGCGGCAACTAGCGTTTCGCAACGAGGGGCTCGGCTTCGGCCGGGCCCCTTTTGCGTGCGGCCACTGCAGTTCACCGCCCCGTTCAACCCAGGTGTCGGGCGCCTGTGGGCGCGAGCGACGCTATCGGAGGATGGCGCGCGGCGGCTCGGGGCTGATCATGCGCGACACGCCCGCGGCATCCTCCGTTTCCGTTGCTGCGGTACGAAATCCGGTTGGATGCGGGGCCCGGTCGCAGAGGACGCCGAGCCTGCCGATCTGCCGCAGCTTCGACCGGTCGCTGAGCGTCCTTCTAATGGTGAGTGTGACGAGAGTCGGGGTTCAGCGCGAACCGGCTGCGCGGGACGCGCGGCCGAGTGACCGGCCGCCCTCGGCCCAGAGGGCCTCGGAGTAAATCGCTGAATGCGAGGGCGCGAAAGCGCCCTCGCATTCAGCGATTTACTCCCACTCGATGGTTCCCGGGGGCTTCGAGGTGACGTCGAGCACCACGCGGTTGACGCCGGGCACCTCGTTGGTGATGCGGTTGCTGATGCGGGCCAGAACGTCGTAGGGCAGGCGGGTCCAGTCGGCCGTCATGGCATCCTCGCTGGATACCGGGCGCAGCACGATCGGGTGGCCGTAGGTGCGACCGTCGCCCTGCACGCCCACCGAGCGCACGTCGGCGAGCAGCACCACAGGGCACTGCCAGATCTCGCCGTCGAGACCCGCGGCGGTCAGCTCGGCACGGGCGATCGCGTCGGCCTTGCGAAGCAGATCGAGGCGCTCACGGGTAACCTCGCCAACAATGCGGATGCCGAGGCCTGGCCCCGGAAACGGCTGCCGAGAGACGATCACCTCGGGCAGGCCGAGCTCGCGGCCGATCGCGCGCACCTCGTCTTTGAAGAGGGTGCGCAGCGGCTCGACGAGCTTGAACTGCAGGTCTTCGGGAAGCCCGCCGACGTTGTGGTGGCTCTTGATGTTGGCGGTGCCGGTGCCGCCGCCCGACTCCACGACATCGGGGTAGAGCGTGCCCTGCACGAGAAAGTCGATGGTCTCGCCAGAGCCCTGCGCCTCGAGCACGAGCGCCTCGGCGGCGTTCTCGAACGAGCGGATGAACTCGCGGCCGATGATCTTGCGCTTCTGCTCCGGGTCGGTCACGCCCGCCAGTGCGTCGAGGAACTGGTCGACGGCGTCGACCGTCACGAGGCGGACGCCGGTGGAGGCGACGTAGTCCTCCTCGACCTGGCGACGTTCGTCTTGCCGCAGCAGTCCGTGGTCCACGAAGATGGCGGTGAGCTGGTCGCCGACGGCCTTGTGCACGATGGCAGCGGCCACGGCGGAGTCCACGCCGCCCGATAGCCCGACGATCACGCGGCCGGTGCCGACCTGCGCCTTGATGCGCGCGACCTGCTCGTCGATGACGTTGGTCGAGTTCCAGTCGGCGGGAATGCCGGCCGCCTTGTGCAGGAAGTTCTCGAGCACCGCCTGGCCGAACTGCGAGTGCTTGACCTCGGGGTGCCATTGCACGCCGTACATCTTCTTGTCGTCGGAGGCGAAGGCGGCAACCGGGGTGGAGGCCGAGGAGGCGAGCACCTCGAAGCCCTCCGGGGCCTTCGAGACGGAGTCGCCGTGGCTCATCCAGGTGGTCTGCTCGAGCGGCTGGTCGCCGAGCAGGGTGCTGCCGCCGGCGGCAAGGGTGACGTCGGTGGCGCCGTACTCGCGCAGTCCGGTGTTGGCCACCTCGCCGCCGAGCTGCTGGGCCATCACCTGGAAGCCGTAGCAGATGCCGAGGGTGGGAATTCCGAGCTGCAGGATCTTCGGGTCGAGGGTCGGGGATCCGGCCTCGTAGACGCTCGACGGGCCGCCGCTGAGAACGATGCCGATGGGGTTCATGGCCACCACCTCATCGGCGGTGATCGTGTGCGGCACGATCTCGGAGTAGACACTCGCCTCGCGAACGCGGCGGGCGATCAGCTGCGCGTACTGCGCGCCGAAGTCGACGACGAGAACGGGCTGTGCTTCGGTTTCCTTGGTCACGCGGCAACCTTCTCTGTTTCGAATGTGGCGAGCTGGGCAACGACCTCCCGGTGGATGCGGCGCTCGAGAATGAACGAGAGCAGCGGGATGATGCCGCCAGAGAACATGATGAGCAGCCGCAGCGGTCCCCAGCGCATCGGGCTCCACAGGTTGAAGTCGGCGAGAACGTAGGCGACGTAGAACCAGCCGTGCACGATGAGAATGACCGTCGAGATGTTGAGACCCCCGCCGCTGATGATCAGCTCGCGCGGCTCGAGGTAGAGGGCGCCGAAGGCACCGCCCGCGCCGATGTCGACGCCGAATCCGTACCGAAGGATCATCATCAGGCACAGCAGCAGCAGAAAGGAGCCGGTGATGATCGAGGTGATCTTGTAGAGCTTGAGGGCCAGCCGAATCCGGGGCGCATCGGACGGTTTGGGCTGCAAGGGCATAGCCCTAGTTTAGTTCCGCCTTCTCCTCCGCTTCGCGTTCCACCGCGTCGCGCACGAAGCGCCACCAGAGGAACACGCCGAAGCCCGCGAAGACCACCCACTCGACCGCGTAGAAGATGTTGAGCCAGTTGAGCACGACCTCTGCCGAGGGCGGTGGCGAGTCGATTCTCTCCAGACCGGATGACGCCCCAGACAGCACGAGGTAGCCGCCATAGACCGCCGTCGGCTGGTCCTCCCACTCGTTGATGAGCGTCGCGACCGACATGGCCGAGCGCTCCCCCGCCTCGAAGTCGTCGTCGGCGGGTGGCTCGGTGGCCTCGTAGCGGCCCTCGAGGGTGCCGCCCGTCGGGCGGTCGGCGGCGAGCGCGTCCTTCTCGGTCGCTGCCCAGCCGAGGGCGACCGCGAGGCTCGTGCCGTCATCCGTGACCGCGTGCCCGACGAGCCAGTAGCCCTCGGTGCCGAAGTTCACCCGGCCGCTGAGCACGGTGAAGTCCTGCGGCACGAATGATGCCTGCACGCTGACGAGCTGCCCCGCGGCATCCGTGGTGACGCCGCGCTGTGGTTTGGCCACGTCGGTCAGCGCCTGCACGGTCTCGGTGTCGCGCTCGACCACGGTCGCCTGCTCGACGCTGCGCGAGATCTGCCACTGGCTGAGCAGCACGAATCCGGCCGCGAAGCCAAGCGCAACGAGCAGAACCGCGATCCACCGCGGTCGAAGGGCCATTCTCAGCATCAGTACTCCGGGTCGCGCTCGCGCTTGGGGGCGTCATCGTCGGACTGCTGCATGGCCTGCTCGACGAGGCGGTCGACGGCACCCTCGACGTCGCCGACGGGCTGCTCTGGCTCGAGGCCCGCGGTCGCCGCCTCGACGAGGGCGATCGCCTCCTCGTTCATGCGGTCCCTCTCGGGGTTGACGACCTTCTTCTTCTTGAACATCGCGGCGCCGAGCTTCTCAGAGTTGACGGCGAGCACGGGGCCGATGACGGCCATGCTCAGCACATAGAGGCCGGCGAAGGGGGTGAGTCTCTCATCCAGCCCTGCCGCGGC
>JBIIAR010000172.1:0-5599 GCA_044239765.1 Microbacteriaceae bacterium | reverse complement strand
GACCGGCCGCGGCATCGGCCCGGCCTATGCCGACAAGATCAACCGCGTCGGTATTCGCATTCAGGACCTGTTCGACGAGAACATCCTTCGGCAGAAGGTGGAGGGTGCCCTGCACCAGAAGAACCACCTGCTCGTCAAGATCTACAACCGCCGTGCGATCCTCGTCGACGAGATCGTCGACGACCTGCTCGCCTACGCGGAGCGCCTGCGGCCGATGGTCGCCGACACCGGCCTGATTCTCAACCAGGCCCTCGACGCCGGCAAGATCGTGCTCTTCGAGGGCGGCCAGGCAACCATGCTGGATGTCGACCACGGCACCTATCCCTTCGTCACCTCCTCGAACTCGACCTCCGGTGGCGCGTCGACGGGATCCGGCGTCGCGCCGAACCGCATCGACCGGGTCATCGGCATCGTCAAGGCCTACACGACCCGCGTCGGCGCCGGCCCCTTCCCCACAGAGCTGCACGACGAGAGCGGCGAGTGGCTGCGTGCCCGCGGCTTCGAGTTCGGCACCACGACCGGGCGCCCGCGCCGCACCGGCTGGTACGACGCCCCCGTCGCCCGCTACTCCGCCCGCATCAACGGCGTCACCGACTACGTCATGACCAAGCTCGACGTGCTCACCGGCCTGGAGAAGATCCCCGTCTGCGTCGCCTACGACATCGACGGCGTGCGCGTCGACGAGGTTCCCGTCTCGCAGTCCGACTTTCACCACGCGGTGCCGATCTACGAGGAGTTCCCCGGCTGGACCGAGGACATCACCGGAGTGCGCACATTCGAGGACCTTCCGCAGACCGCACAGGACTACGTGCTCGCGATCGAGAGAATCAGCGGTTCGCGCATCTCGGCCATCGGTGTCGGTCCCGGACGTGACGCCATCGTCGTGCGCCACGACCTCATCGACGGGTAGCGGAGCACCGCCCGGGTTGGCGGCAACGCATCCACGGGTGGCCGATTGGCTCTGCGGGCCGTGCGGCCCCGACTGGCAGGATGGACGGGTGACCGCACTGCAACCGCCGCCCGTCGTGCTCGAGGGGCGCCACATCCGTCTCGTTCCACTGCATGAGAGCGACCTGCCGGAGCTCTTCGAGGCGATCGGCACCCCAGAGGTCTTCGCGGGCGGCTACGGCGGCGGGCCCGGCGGCTATCGCGACTCGGTCGAGGGCTTCATCGAGTTCGGCAAGAAGTACTACGCCTTCGACCGCAACATCGTCTACGGGGTGCGCCTCGCCGACGGCGAGCTCGTGGGCACCAGCACCCTCGGCGACTTCGACCTGGAGCGCGAGCACGCGCACATCGGCTGGACCGCCTACACCCCGAAGGTATGGGGCACCGCGGTCAACCCGGAGGCCAAGCTGCTCATGCTCGGCCACGCCTTCGACCACGGCATCGGTCGGGTGAAGCTGCAGGCCGACTCGCTCAACGACCGGTCGCGGGCCGCGATTCTCAAGCTCGGCGCGCAGTTCGAGGGCATCGTGCGGCGCGATCAGCTGCGCCCTGACGGCATCTGGCGCAGCACCGCGGTGTACTCGATCCTCGCTGACGAGTGGCCCGCCGCGCGTGCCGGCCTCGAGAAGCGCCTTGCTGACTAGGTTCGCGATCCCGCTGCAGTTCATCGGCATGGGCCTCGTCTGGGGCTCGAGCTTTCTCTTCATCAAGGTGTCGCTCGAGGGTGTCAGCTTCTTTCAGGTCGCGTGGGCGCGACTCGTGCTCGGCGGCCTGACCCTGCTGATCATCGCGCTGCTGGCGCGGCAGAGGTTTCCGCGAGAGAAGGCCGTGTGGGGGCACTTTCTCGTCGTCGCGGTGACGAACTGCATCATCCCGCACCTCGCGTTCTCGTGGGCGGAGCAATACGTGAGCTCCGGTCTCGCCAGCATCTACAACGCGGTGACGCCGATCATGACGGCGCTGTTCGTCATGCTCGCGTTCAAGGTCGAGAAGCTCACCGCCGCGCAGGTCGTCGGTATTGCGCTCGGCATCTTCGGGGTGATCGTCATCATCGGGCCGTGGCGCTATGACGCTTTCACCGGCGACCTGGCGGGGCAGCTCGCCTGTCTGCTGGCGGCGCTCTGCTACGGGTTCAGCTACGGCTACATCCGCCGGTTTCTCAGCCACCGGCCGATCCCGGGCATCATGTTCGCCTTCATGAACATCGGGGTGGCCGGCTTCATCATGCTGCTGCTGACCCCGGTCATCGCCTTCACGCCCGTCGAGCTCAACGGCTGGATCATCGCGTCACTGCTCGTGCTCGGCATTCTCGGCACCGGCCTTGCCTACATCTGGAACATAAACGTGCTGCGCGCTTGGGGGCCGACCGCCGCCTCGACCGTGACCTACGTAACCCCCGTGGTCGGTGTCTTCCTCGGGGTGGTGGTGCTGCACGAGATCCTCGGCTGGAACGAGCCGGTCGGCGCGGTCATCGTCTTCACCGGAATACTCTTCGCCCAAAGGCGGATTCGCTTCGGCCGTAAGCCGATATTCTCAGAGAATGGCTGACGCGAACTCCGAACTGGCAAGCCTCCGGCTGAGCATCGACAACATCGACGCCGCCCTCGTGCACATGCTCGCCGAGCGCTTCAAGTTCACCCAGCAGGTGGGCCGTCTCAAGGCTGCGAACGACATGCCGCCGAGCGACCCGGAGCGCGAGCGCGTGCAGATCGCACACCTGCGTGAGCTGGCCGGGCAGGCGCAGCTCGATCCGGCCTTCGCAGAGAAGTTCCTCAATTTCATCGTCGCCGAGGTCATCCACCACCACGAGCAGATCGCCCAGACCGGCGCCATCGAGACCCAGTGAGCTGGGACCCTTCTTCGCTTCCCACCCAATCCGGAAAGACCTTCGCGGTCACGGGCGGCTCGAGCGGCATCGGCTACTTCATCGCCGAGCAGCTCACCGCAGCGGGAGCCTCAGTGATTCTGCTCGCCCGGTCAGAGAAGCGGGCGGATGCCGCCATCGCCTCGATCCGCACGGTCACCCCCACCGCCCAGCTGGCCTTCATCCCCTTCGACCTGAACTCGCTGGCCTCGGTCAGCGCAGCCGCGTCAGCGCTGCCGCCCGTGGACGGCCTGGTGCTCAACGCCGGCCTCACCTCCGCTACCGACGGTCGTGAGCTGACCGCCGACGGCCTCGAGCGCATGGTCGGCGAGAACTACGTCGCGCACTTCGCGCTGGCCGCCCAGGTGCTGCCGAAGGTGCACGGGCGGGTTGTCAGCATGGGCAGCATGAGCACGCGGCTGGCGCGCGCTGACGTCACCGACCTGCTGCAGGAGTCGGGCAGGTACAACGCGAACAAGGCCTACGCCTACTCGAAGCACGCGATGCAGGCGTTCGGATTCGAGTTGGATCGGCGGCTTCGTGACAGCGGAAGCGGCATCCGCTCGCTTGTCGCCCACCCCGGTTTCGCGATGGATGTGCAAGCGCCAAACCGCGGACGGTACCGCCAGATCAGCGTGGCCGAGCGCTTCGGCCAGAACCTGCTTCGACCGATGACGCAGGGCAAGGATCGTGGCGCGTGGCCGGCCGTTCGAGCGCTGACCGACCCTGCTGCGCAGGGCGGCGAGTTCTACGGGCCGAGCGGCACGGTGAAGGGCCGTCCGGTCGTCGGTAGGGCCGTCGCGCAGGACTACGACCCCGCCTTCGCGGCCGAGCTGTGGCGGCTCAGCGAGCGGTGGGCTGGGCTAAAGTTCGACGTATGACCAGCAACCCGCCGCCCCGCAAGCCGCTGATCAGCACGAAGTGGCTGCTCATTCTCGGCATCGCCTTCGTGCTCTTCGGGGTCTTCATGATCGTGTTCTTTCCGAACGTCTAGCTGCGCGCCCGCCCCTGCACGTACCGCGACTTGGCAGCTTCTGCTGATTCGGCCGCCAGATTCCACTTTCAGCCGCAGAAACTGCCAAGTCACGGCTTCCACCCGCGGTCGACGAGGGCAGTTCGAATTTTCGCTAGGCGCGAGGCAGATCGCGCCACAACGTGAGACTTGTTGACGCGAATGACCCGCCAATCCAGTTCCATCACGTCGTCGAGCCGATCGATGTCGCGGTTGAACTGCTTTTCATCCTCACGATGCTGCCCACCGTCGTACTCCACGAGCACCTTGTACTCGGGATAGGCAAGGTCGCCGAAAGCCACGAAAGCACCGTACTCATTGCGAATCGGGTAGTTGACTATCGGCTCGGGCAACCCGCTGCGGATGATCATGAGGCGCAACTCAGTCTCGCGCGACGAATCCGTTCGCGCGCGCACAAACCCCAGTGCTTCGCGTGCTCGCCGATTGCCACGTTTACCCTCCGCCACGGACACAGCCGCCGCCAGTTCGTTGAGCGAGGTGAGCGGACTCTTCCGGCGAGTCGCGGAATCGCCGGCGATGATGAGCTCGTCGAGCGAGAGTGTCGTTGCCAGTGCGCACCAGGTGTCTGCCGCGGTCGAGACGCGCACTGACCGCCGCAGCATCACGGAGCGATCGGGCAGCCCTTGGTGTCCGATCACCCCCGCGATCCGTGGACCTCTGTGGGGGAAGACGGCGGTCACATGCAACGGCCCGCCCGTGAGCCGAGGTGGCAGTTCAAAGCCCCACAGCAGAGCCGCGGTGATGTGGCTGAAATGCTGGTGAGCGGGCATCCGCTGCGCGTAGGCATCGACGTGATCAAGCGGTTGGATGTGCGGGATCCTCACGCCGCGAAACGGGGTCCGCAGATCCTTGCCTCGCAACCGCGAGGGTGAGATCCCCGAGGCCAGAGCGTCTGCAACTCCGAACGGTCCGAGTTGGAGATGGAACGGCAGGGCAGTTCGTTTCGGCATCCACCGAGTCTGCGGAGTGGCGGCCCCGCTCGAGATAACACCTTTAGCTTCTGTCACTTGACAGTAGCTGCGCGATCTTAGGGAGGAGAGCCGCCCGACTCGCAGCTAGTGCCAACTCGCGGCCAGCAGGGCGCAGCCCTACGCGCCGACGACAGCCCCGAAGTACTCCTGCATCGTGCGGGTGTGCGCGTGGTGCAGCTCGTCGCGGTCGACGGTGAAGACGTCCTGGATCTCGAGCGACGAGCCATCGGTCACGCCGATGCGGGCGACCGGGTAGCCACGGCCCTCGCAGAGACCCTGGAAGCGCACGTCGTCTTCGCGGGGAACCGAGACGATGACGCGGCCAGTCGACTCGCTGAAGAGTGCGGTGGTCACGTCGATGCCGTCGCGCTCGAGCACGTCGCCGAGCCAGACGCGGGCCCCGACGCCGAAGCGCAGCACCGACTCGGCGAGCGCCTGTGCGAGGCCGCCGTCGGCAAGGTCGTGCGCTGAGGCGATGATGTTCTGCTCGTTGCCGGCCTTGATGAGCGCGGCGAGCGCCAGCTCGCGCTGCAGGTCGACGGCCGGCGGGCGTCCGCCGAGGTGGTCGTGGATCGTGCCGGCCCACGCGCTGCCGTCGAGCTCGAGCTGGGTGGTGCCGAGCAGGTAGATGTTGTTGCCCTCATCCTGCCAGCCGCTGGGGATGCGCTCGGCGACATCCTTGATCACGCCGAGCACGGCGATGACGGGGGTCGGGTGAATCGGCACGTCGCCCGTCTGGTTGTAGAACGAGACGTTGCCGCCGGTCACCGGGATCTCCATCGC
>JBIIAR010000171.1:0-5617 GCA_044239765.1 Microbacteriaceae bacterium | reverse complement strand
CGGCATCTTCTTTCGCGGCGAGACGCAGTTCATGACCGGCCTGCAGGTGGCACCGGAGCTGCCGGTCGAGGAGCTCTTCTTTCTCACGCTGCTCTGCTACCTGACGATGAACCTCTACGGCTTCGTCAGCGGATTGAGCTCGTCGAGATCGCGGCCTCGACAGGCTCGACCCGCAGGGCGGGACTCATGACCTACTGGGCGCTCAACGCGATCTTTCTCGGGGCGGTTGCGGCTGTTGCCGTCGTCGCCGTGCTGTCGAGGCGCGGGCCGCGGTGGACATCCGTCGGTCTGGTTCTCGGGGTCGTGCTGCTGATGACGGCGGTCTTCGACAACGTGATGATCGGGGTCGGCCTTGTCGGCTACGACCCGGCCAAGATCAGCGGCGCGTTCATCGGCATCGCCCCGCTCGAGGACTTCGCCTACGCGATCGCGGCGGTCGTGCTGCTGCCGTCACTGTGGTGCCTGATCGGAGGCAAGCGTGCTTAGAAACCTGTTCGTCTCGAGTCGTCCGCTGAGCTGGGTGAACACGGCCTTTCCCTTCGCGGCGGCCTACGTTCTGACCCAGGGCGTCGACGCCACCCTCATCATCGGAACGCTCTACTTTCTGATCCCGTACAACCTCGCGATGTACGGCATCAACGATGTCTTCGACTACGAGAGCGACCTGCGCAACCCGCGCAAGGGCGGCGTCGAGGGCGCGGTGCTCGAGCGCAGCATGCACCGACCGACGCTCATCGCGGTGGCGATCACGAACATCCCCTTCCTCGTCTACCTTGTCGCGGTCGGCTCGCCGCTGTCGTGGCTCGTGCTGGCGATCAGCGTCTTCGCCGTCATCGCCTACTCGGCCAAGGGGCTGCGATTCAAGGAGATTCCCTTCGTGGACTCCCTCACCAGCAGCACGCACTTCGTCTCCCCTGCCGTCTACGGCCTGGTGCTCGCCGGTGCGGCCTTCACCCCGCAGCTGTGGGCACTGCTCGGCGCCTTCTTTCTCTGGGGAATCGCCAGCCACGCCTTCGGTGCGGTGCAGGATGTCATCGCCGATCGCGAGGGCGGACTGGCCTCGGTCGCGACGGTCATCGGCGGCCGCGCCACGGTACGCCTGGCGGTCGTCGCCTACGTGCTCGCGGGGCTGCTGCTGCTCTTCACGAGCTGGCCGGGCCCGTTGGCCGCGCTGCTCGCGCTGCCTTACGCGATCAGCTGCGCCGTCTACTGGAACATCACGGATGCCGAGGCCGAGACCGCGAACCGCGGCTGGAAGAGATTCCTCTACCTCAACTTCGCCACCGGATTCCTCGTGACGATGCTGCTCATCTGGTGGGCCCTCCTCCCCCTGTCGTAAAACAGGAACATCTGATGCGCGAGTGAACTCCGCGGGCAGGAATCTGGTCTTTGGCGACCGTGAGTCACAGGGGTTCCTGTTTTGCGACGGCGACCGGCGCGGCGACGAAGCGGGTGACCCGCTCCACGACGACGGGGTCGCTGAGCACGCGGTTGTGACCGAGCCCGTCGGTGATGAGGGTCTCGACCTGCCCGGTGTGCGACTCGACGATGAGCATCGCCTGCTCGAGCGGGGCCTCGCGGTCGCCGCTGTCGTGCACCACGAGCAGGGGAGTGGCGTAGGCCGTGGGGTCGAGCTCCGACACGAGCTCGCGCCGAACGTTGACGCCGAGCGGTCGCGCCCAGCGGTCTATGCGGCGCTTGAGGGAGCGACTGGCCGCCGGCGGCATCCCGACCGCTGTGGTGAAGGTGCGGATGACGGAGTCGAAGTTGTGCGGGGCGCCGATGGTGACGAGACGGCGGGCGCGCACTCCGCGCCGAACGGCGACGAAGGCGGCGACCGCCCCGAGGGAGTGCGCGACGATCGCGTCGAAGACCCCGTAGCGCTGGCCGAGCTGCCGCACGATATCGGCGTACTCGAGGGCGTGCGTGCGGGTTCCGGCAGAGTCGCCGTTGCCGCGCGCGTCGAAGGAGACCACCGTGTAGCCGCTCTCGACCAGGGCGCTGCCGATGGCCGCGAACCGTGAGGCCCGACTGCGCCAGCCGTGCACGAGCAGTACGACTTTGTCTCCGTCACCCCACTCGTACCTCACGATGCCGCCGTCGCGAGTGACGCGGGCACTGTCGTGGAAGGCCTGCTCCGACGCGCGAACGCGGGCCGGCTCGCCCAGCTGCCAGAACAGCCGCCAGCCGAGGGCCGCCCCGAGCGGCGGGATTACGCTGATCACACGAACGAACGCGCGGAACCAGGCGGGCAGTGGCTTCACAAGGCTCCTCGACGGTCTAACTAAACGAACGGTCGTACACTAACATTGGAACCACGATGACGACAACAACGGACGGACGACGCGCTCGCGGAGACATCTCGCGCGAGACCGTCATGCGCCTCGCCGTCGACATCGCCTCGGTCGACGGCCTCGAAGGGCTCTCGATCGGTACCCTCGCCATGGGCGCCAACCTCAGCAAGAGTGGCGTCGTCGCGCTGTTCGGCAACAAGGAGAAGCTGCAGCTCGCCGCGATCGAGGCGGCGCGCGAGATCTTCATCGCGAGCGTCATCTCGCCGGCGCTGAAGCTGCAGGGTGGCCGCGAGCGTCTCGAGGCGCTGCTCGAGAACTGGATCCGCTACAGCGAGGGCCGCATCTTCGCCGGCGGCTGCTTCTTCGCGGCGGCGACCGCGGAGGTCGCGTCGAAGCCAGGACCCGTGCGCGACGCGGTGGCCGACCAGCTGGCGAAGTGGGATGACACGATCTCGCGGGTCATCATCCGTGCGGTGGAGAAGGGCGAGCTCGAACGGCCCGATGATGTCGGGCAGCTCGCGTTCGAGATCCGCTCCGTGCTCGACGGCGCGAACACCGACTCGCTGATCTTCGGCAGCGCTGCTCCCTATGACCGGGCGCGGGTTGCGCTGGCGAGGCTGCTCAACCGGTGAAGCCGAGGTTGTGCGCCATCTTCTCGAGCGCACCCACCGTCGCGGCGTACTCCGTCTCGGTGATGCCCTGGGTGACCAGGCTGCGCTGCTGAGCGACCACCTCTGAGAGCGTGCCGTAGGCGGTGAAGCCGCGCTCGGTCATCTCGTAGCCCTGCGGCGTCGCATCGACCCACGCGCTCTCGATGAGCTCGCTGAGGTGCTCGGCCGACGACTCGTCATCGCTGAAGAAGGGCCGCACCGCCTCGTCGAGCTGCTCGACGGTGGCGGTACCGCGGGCTAGGACGCTGAGCAGCTGCCACTGCCGGCGCGTCACGCCGTGCTCGTCGAGGGTGGTCGCGAACTGCCGCTCGATGAGGTTGTCGACGAGCCCCAGCCAGTATCCGATCGGGCGTTGATCAGTCATGTGCTCAAGCTACGCCGCATACCTCAGTACTGGAAGCCCAGCTCGTCGGGGTAGTCGCCCAGCGCGGTCAGCTGCGTGGCGGTCGCCTGCAGGTGCGCGAGGGTGAGGCCCATGATGAACGGACCGAAGCTCACCCGCGAGACGCCGAGATCTGCGAGCTTCTTCAGCGGAACGGCACCCGGGTGGGCGATCACCGAGATCTTGCCGTTGACCTCGGCGATGGCCTTCGCGACGAGCTCCTCGGTGCTGAGCCCCAGGAAGAAGATGCTGTCGGCGCCCGCCTCGAGGTAGGCGTTGGCGCGGGCGACCGCGTCATCCCACTCGCCGCCTCCGGCCAGGGTGTCGACACGCGCGTTGATAACGACGGGGATGCCGGTGGAGTCGCCCGCGGCCCGCGCGGCGGCAACACGGCTGGCCGCAACCTCGATCGGAAAGGTCGGCGCCTTGGGAGCCCCGACGGAGTCCTCGATGTTGAGGCCGACCGCGCCGGTCTCGAGCAGGCGCTCGACGTTGTGCTGCACGCCCGCCGCGTCGTTGGCGTAGCCCTTCTCGAAGTCGACGCTCACCGGCATCTCGACAGCGCGGGAGATGAGCGAGGCGACGCTCAGGGCCTGGTCGACGCTCAGGCCTTCGCCGTCCTCGACGCCGTGCGCGAAGCTGACAGCGTGGCTCGCGGTGGCCAGCGCCGTGACGCCGGGGGTCTCGGCGACGATGCGGGCCGTGACGGCATCCCACACGTTGGTGACGATGAGCGGCGTGCCGGGCACGTGCAGCGAGCGGAGGAGTTCGGCCTT
Organism: Microbacteriaceae bacterium; assembly: GCA_044239765.1. Classification (GTDB taxonomy): domain Bacteria; phylum Actinomycetota; class Actinomycetes; order Actinomycetales; family Microbacteriaceae; genus Conyzicola. The sequence goes on along the minus strand of JBIIAR010000171.1, from coordinate 1,494 downwards.
CTGGGCGGAGTTAGTCATGACTCCACCCTAGGCACGGCGGCTGTCAGTCGCGCTTGCCCGCCTTCACGAACAGCATCAGCACGAGTCCGACCGCGATCACCAGCACGATGCCGAGAACGCCCCAGTACTGAAAGCCGAAGATCGTGATGAACACGGCCCACAGCGTCGGCGAGATGAAGCTCGCCGCGCGTCCGGTCGTCGCATAGAGGCCGAAGATCTCGCCCTCGCGGCCAGCCGGGGTGACCCGGGCGAGCAGCGAGCGGCTCGCCGCCTGCGCGGGGCCGACGAACACGCAGAGCAGCAGCCCGAAGATCCAGAAGATGATCTTGCCGCCGTCGTGAAGGAAGAACACGATGGTGCCGGCAACGACGAGGCCGACGAGTGCGGTGATGATGACCGCACGCGGGCCGAAGCGGTCGTCGAAACGGCCGCTGATGATCGTGCTAATGCCGGCGATGAGGTTGGCCGCGATGCCGAAGGCGACTACCTCGAGAAATCCGAAGTCGAAGGTGACCGAGGCGATAGCGGCGCCGAAGGTGAACACGCCGGCGAGCCCGTCGCGGTAGACGGCGCTGGCGACGAGAAACCAGAAGGTGTTGCGCGACTCGCGGAACAGCTTGGCGATGTCACGCACGAGCACGACGTAGCTGCGGAAGAAGCTGACCGTCTCGCGGGCGGCGGTCGGCGGCAGCGACGGAACGTTGAGGAAGATCGGGATGGCGAACAGCAGCGACCAGATGGCGCACCCGACCGCCACGAGGCGGAAGGGCAGGCCGTCTTCGGTCGGCAGCCCGAACCAGTCGAAGGAGTAGGCGATGACGACGAGAACAAGGGCGAGGATGCCGCCGATGTAGCCGAGACCCCAGCCGAGACCGCTGACCTTGCCCACCGTCTTGGGCGTCGAGACCTGCACCAGCATGGCGTTGTAGTTGACACCCGCGATCTCGCTGAAGACGCTGCCGAGGGCGACGAGCGAGACGCCGAGGATGAAGAAGCTCGGGTCGGCCTCGACGAAGAAGAGGGCGAACATGGTGAGTGCGACGAGGATCGTGGCGAAGAGCAGCGAGCGCTTGCGGTTGCCGTTGGTGTCGCTGCGCTGGCCGAGAACGGGGGCAAGCAGCGCGATGATGAGTCCCGCGGCTCCGACGGCGTAGCCGAGCCCACTGGACAGCACGGCGAGGCCGGCCTCCTTGGCCGGGTCGTCATCCGCCAGGTTGCGAAGGCCCTCGGGAAGGAACGGGTCGTCGAGCAGGTAGAGCGCGGTGAAGATGAAGGTGAGGATGACGGTGTTGTACGGCTGGTTCGACCAGTCCCAGAAGGCCCACGACACAACCTGCTTGCGTGGCACGACCTTGTCGGCCTGCAGGTCGAGCCCGACGACCCCCACCGCAAGAGTGTTCGCTGCTACAGGGATCTTCTTCGGGTCGCTCATGATTCACAGGCTAGTGCTGTCGGGTAAACAATCGGTATAGCCCAAGTTGAGTCACTCACACT
>JBIIAR010000170.1:0-5636 GCA_044239765.1 Microbacteriaceae bacterium | reverse complement strand
CAGAGCGGTGAGCTCCTGCTCGAGGGCAGCGACATCCTTGACAGAGCTGCTCACCTCGAGGCGCTCGGCGTCGCGGGCGATGCGGGCCTCGACAACCTCGACGTCTGACTCGAGGCGCTTCAGCTCGAGGGCGACGTCTTCGCGGGCGCCCGTGCGCTCGAGCGCGGTGGCGCGCAGCGACATCAGCTCGGCATCCAGCGCGGTGAGAAAGGCATGCTGCGGCAGGCTCTTCGCACGGTGGTCGAGCTGCGCAAGCTTGGTGTCGAGCGCCTGCAGGTCAAGCAGAAGCTTCTGGTCGTCGGGCGAGGCTTTCAAAGCCATGTGTTCCTCATTCTTTACTGGATCACCGCGAAGTCCCACGGGTCCGTTCGTATTTCGCTGACCGTCACGGTCACGTCAGGGAGCGCGTCACGCAGCTCGGAGGCCGCCTGCTCGAGCCAGAGCCACTCACTGGCCCAGTGCGAGACATCGATGAGCGCAGGGCCACGGCTGGCGCGGGCGTTCTCTCGCGCCTCGCTCGCCGGGTGGTGGCGCAGATCGCTGGTGACGTAGACGTCGGCGGCGAGCACCGCTGGCTCGGAGAGCAGGGAGTCACCCGCTCCCCCGCACAGCGCGACCGTCGAGATCGGCGCGTCGAAGTCGCCAGAGACACGGATGCCACTGGCCGTCGCCGGCAGCAGTTCACCGAGCAGGCGCGCGAGTCGGCCGAGCGTGGTCGGCTCTGCGAGCGTGCCGACTCGCCCGAGACCCCGCGCGGGGTTGCCGCTGGACGCCACGATCGGCACCGCGCCCTGCAGCCCGAGGCGCTGGGCGAAGACGGCGCTGGTGCCGGTCTCGACGACATCCGCGTTGGTGTGGGCAGCGATGAGCGCGGTGCTCGACCGGATGAGCGTGCTGAGAACGGCGCCCTTGTATCGGTCTTCGGCGATGCTCGTCACTCCGCGCAACAGCAGCGGGTGGTGCACGAGAAGCAGGTCATGGTTGACAGCCTCGTCGACGGTGTCGCGCACGGCATCCACCGCGAGCAGGATGGTCGCGACCTCAGCGGAGGGGCTTCCGGCGAGCAGTCCGGGGGCATCCCAGCCCTCGGCGCCGGCCATCGGCCAGAGCTGCTCGATGACAGCCTGCACCTGCCCTACCGTCGTTGCCATGCCCCGATTCTAGTTCTCGGGCGGGGTGGCGGCTTCTTGCCGACGGATGCCCGGAATGCCAGAGACGATGGGAACCAGCAGCCCCAGCAGCAGCGCTGCGAACACGCCGATGTCGGTTGCGGCGAGGGCGCTGTCGAGCGGCACACCGAGCAGCGGCCATAGGAAGCCCTGCCAGTCGAGGCCGGCGACCGTGGCGGTGGTGAGTCCGAATCCGGCCGCGGTGATCACCAGGAGGGCCGGAACGTTGACCCAGTGCACGGTCGGGTAGATGCCACCCTTCGTGAGCAGAGACTCGGCGTGGTAGCGACGGTTGCGGATCATCGTGTCGGCCGCGAAGATGCCCGCCCACGCTGCGACCGGCACGGCGAGGGTCGTCGCGAGGTCGCGGAACAGCATGGTGAGATCTGCCGAGATCACGGTGAGCCCGAGAGCTCCACCACCGACCAGCACGGCGGTGATGACGGCAGCGACCGGGCGACCGAGGCTGACACCGACCGCCTTGAGGGCGAAGCCGCCAGAGTAGACGGTGACGATGATGCCGGAGACGAGGCTGAGTGCCGTCGCGGCAATGAGCGGCACCGGGTACCAGACCGGCAGCAGACGGCCGATGGTGTCGAAGGGAACGGTGAGCAGGCCATCCGCGATCTGCGGGTTGGAGGCCGCGAGTAGCGCACCGTAGCTGATGAGCACGAAGGTGGGCACTGCCGCACCGAAGGAGGTCCAGAGCATGGCGCCAGCACCGGAGGAGCCGACACGCTGGTAGCGGGCGAGGTCGCCAACGCTGTTGGCCCACAGCAGGCCGATGAAGCTGAAGACGAGAACCGCGACAGTTGCGGCGAGGAACCACGAGCCGTCGCGATTGGTGAGCGCGGCCGAGAGGTCGACATAGCTGAAGGTGAGAGCGATCACACCGATCACGAGAATGCCCGAGAGCACGCTCACCACCAGCTGGAACTTGGCGAGCATTCCGTAGCCGAACAGCGCAACCACCAGTGCCAGCACGAGCCCGACACCGATCGCGATGTAGACGAGCAGCGACTCGCCGAGTCCGCCGGTGAGCTCTGCGCCAGTGAGGATCTCGCTCGTCGCAACGCCGAGCAGCCAGAGCATGCCGGCGCCCCAGAAGACGCGGCTGACGAACCCGATGAACGCGGGGATGCTGTTGCCGACGACACCGAAGGCGGCGCGAGAGACGACCATGGTCGGCTGCCCGCTGCGCTTGCCAGCCAGTGTGCCGAGACCGAGGGGAAGGAACGACACGGCGACACCCGCGAGGATGCCGACGATCGCCTGCCGGAGGCTCAGGCCCAGGGAGAAGAGCACAGCACCGAAGGCGATGCTGACGATAGAGGAGTTGGCGGCGAACCACATCCAGAACATGCGCGCGGCGCGACCGACCCGCTGCTCGGTGGGTGTGGGCTCGAGTCCGGCAGCTTCGAGGCTGAAGACGCGGGGCCTCTCGAGCTGCTGGGCCTCGCCGAGCACGACCTCGTCCTCGGGAATCCGAGGGCTGAGGATCGGCTCCACGGGCGCTGTTCCCGGGTGGGCCCCGAGCAGGTCGTCGAAGGCGGCGGGAACCTGGTCAGTGGGGTCAACGGGGTCGTCGCCGTCGACATCCAGCTGCTGCGGCGCAATCTGCACCGAACCGGTGATGACAGGCACGGACCCCGTGAAGACGCGGTCGACAAAGGGGTCGCCCCCGAAGGGCGCGGGCTCCACCAGCGGCTGCGGTTCAGCGGGCACCGGCTCAATGAAGATCGGGTCGGCGTCGGTGGGATCGTTGTACGCGGTTCCGGCGGGGATGTCCCACGCGTCGGGCACCGATGGCGGCTCAACGAGCGGCGGCGGCACGGCGGCGGTTGCGAACACGGGGATCTCGTCGATCGGCTCCGGCACACCCTCGGTCTCGGGCAGCGGCTCGGGTGCGAACGAGGGCGGGGGCGCGTCGAAGGAGGTCGGCTCGTCGACGACCGGCGGGGGCGCGTCGAACACCGGCGGCTCCTCGATGACCGGTGGCGGCGCGTCGAAGGTCAGGGTCTCAACGACGGCGGGCGGTGGCGCGTCGAAGAACGTGGGCTCTTCAACGACGGGCGGGGGCGCATCGAAAGGCGGCGGCACATCGAACACGCTTGGCTCGCCACTAGGTGGAGGCGCGTCAAACGCCGGTGGCGGCGCGTCAAACGCGGACGGCTCGCCCGCGGGCGGCGGCGCATCGAGAACAGACGGCTCACCCACGGGCGGCGGCGCGTCATAGGCGGACGGCTCACCACTCGGCGGGGGTGCGTCGAACGCGGGCGGTGGCGCGTCAAAGACAGACGGCTCGGGGGTGGGAGGCGCAGCGACCGGAATCGACGAGGTTGCCGGCGCGACGATGTCGGCGAAGTCAGGCAGCACATCCTGCACTGCAGCCAGCGCCTCGGGCGTGCCGACTGCCAGCATCGAGTCCTGCCAGTCCTTGAACTCGCGGGTCTCATCCTCGCGCAGCTGCATCTGCCGCTCGAGCTCCTCCATCATGCCGAGGGTGCCGCCCGGGTGCTCTGCACCGCTCTCAACGAGCGCAGCGAGCTCGTCGTCACGCAGCGACTGGCGCTCCGGAATCCATGGTCGCTGACCGGATGGCGCCGCCGACGCCGCGAGAAACGCGGCCTGCTCAACGGGGTCAGTGGGCGGCGCGGGAGGAATAACCGGCAGCTGGAAGGGCTCGGGATCAACGCGCTGAGCCCCTGACTCTGGCTCTGGTTCTGGCTCCGGCTCGCGCTCTGGCTCGCGAGACGTCGTCTCTTCGTCGATCGCCCACGCCGGCGGGTTCAGCCGGGTCGTGGTCTCCTCGTCGAGGTCGCTGAACGCGGGGTACACAGACTCCTCGACGATCGGCAGCTCTTCGGCAGGCTCGTCGAGACCGGGCGTCGCCTCAGGGGGCGAAATGTCGAAGACGGGCGGGGGCGCGTCGAAATCAGGGGGCGGCGCGTCGAAGACAGGCGGGGGCGCGTCGAAAACAGGGGGCGGCGCGTCGAAGACAGGCGGGGGCGCGTCGAAAACAGGGGGCGGCGCGTTGAAGACGGGAGGCGGCGCGCTGAAAACGGGCGGCGGTGCATCGGCAAGCGAAGGTGAGGCGAACTCGGGTGGCGGCGGAAGGTCCGCCGGCACAGCGCTCGCATCAGGCGAGGGCATCGACGCTGCGGGCGGCTCTGTTGCCGCCGTCGGAGGCGTGGCGGCCTCGTCCTTGGGAAGGATACGGGCGCCGGGCGGCGGCGCCGCAAGCTGCTCAACGGGAGCACCCATGGGCAACGACGGCTCAACGTCGTCGAGCTGATACACGACGTTGATCGCACCAGTCGCGCTAGCCAGATTGGCGGCGATCAGGTCGGCGAGCTCGTCGTCGTTGAGGGCGGGCTCGGCGGGCTGGCGCGGCACCGGCGGCGTGTACGTGGAGCGTCGAGGACCGGGCGGAAGCACCGACTCTTCGATCGGCTCCTCCCCGCGTTCTTCGTCGCCCCGCGGGTCGTCGGTACTGGACATGCTCAAAAGTTTAGGCCGCACCTGAGGGTTTGTCGGGCTGCCGAGCCGACACGAGCAGAGTTACTCCGACGAGAATCAGTGCGAGTCCGAGCCATCCGCTCCATCGCAACTGCTCCCCGACCACGATGATCGCCAGCGCGGCGGCGACCACGGGCTCGATCAGCGTGACGGTTGTCGCCGTCGACGACCGGATGCTGCGCAGCCCGAACCCGAACAGCAGATAGGCGAGAAACATCGGCCCAATCGCGAGATACGCGGCAATTCCGATGGACTGCGCGTGCTGCAGCAGGGGTGCACCGGTCAGCAGCAGCACGGGTGCCAGCAGCGCGGCTCCCAAGCCGAACATGCCGCCCATCACGCCGCGGGACGGATGCCCGAGGTCGAGAACACGCGTCGACGCATACGTGTACAGCGCATAGGCGAGACCCGCCAGCAGTCCAAGAGCGACCCCGAGTGCCACGCTCTTGCCGCTGCCTTGCTCAGAGATGCGGCCCGTGCTCAGCAGCACGACGCCGACAACTGCGATACCCGCGCAGAGCGCCCAGCGCAGCGACAGGCGGTGGCGCTCCCACAGCCACTCGAGAATCGCCGCGAAGATCGGTCCCGACCCGAGCGCTACGACGTTGCCGATCGCGACCCCGGCCTGGTCCATCGCCGTGTAGAAGGCGAGCGGGTACACAAACACGCCGACGGCGCCGACCGCGAGCCACTTTCGCGCCCCTCGGTCGCGCAGCGTCGCGACCGACGCACGCACCGAGAACAGGAAGAGAAGGAGGCCGCCGACGGTCATCGTCGAGGCGCCGATGGCGATGGGGCTGACCGCATCCGGCATGAAGGAGGCCGCGGTGCCTGTGGTTCCCCAGAGCACGGATGCGAGAACAAGAGCGAGCACGCCGAAACGCGATCCTGCTGCCTGTGCCACCCCCGCAATCTACCCCACGACTGGGTACGTGACAGCACGTAGTG
>JBIIAR010000169.1:0-5637 GCA_044239765.1 Microbacteriaceae bacterium | reverse complement strand
CTCGTCGGTCCAGCTGGGGCTGACGTTGTAGAAGACATCGAGTGGGGCGTTCCAATTGCTGTTGATCAGCGGGCTGGAATCGGCGAGCGTGGTTGCGTTGGGCAGACCGTTGCCGCCGCCGTTCCTGTAGTACACCCCGACACCCGAGGCGTAGAGGCGGTACTGCGCGGTGACCTGGCCCTGGGTCGTGGGGATTCCGAGGAGGATCTCGAAGGTGCCGCTCGCATCCGTGGTGTCGCTGAAACCGGTGCCAGCTCCGGTCGGATCCTGCAGCACGACGGTGTCGCCGACCACCCGCTCCCCGTTGCTGGTGACCGTGCCGGTGAGCACCCGGATGCCGTAGGTGGCTACCGTGGCGGTGCTCGTCGACGTCGAGGTCGCATAGGTGGCGTCACCGCTGTAGATGGCGGTCAGCACGGAGTTCGTGCCGATGTTGCCCGATGACGCTGGCCCGGAGTAGGTCGCCTCACCCGCGACCACCGGCGCGGAGCCGACGACAATGTTGCCGAGCTTGAAGGTCACCGTGCCCGTCGCCGCGCTGGGGCTCACCTGCGCGGTCGCGCTGAAGGTCGAGAAGTTCTGCACCGGGTCCGCGCTGACGGTTGTCGTGGTGGGGGTGAGCGGCGCTGTGACGGTGAGGTTGTCGAACTCGAGGTAGAACACCGAGATGTTCGCGCCTTCGAAGTAGATGGAGATGCTCTGGTTGGCGCCGGCCGTGGTGGGCGTTCCGGTGATCGAGATGACGCCGGTCGACGGCACGATGTACGCCTGCAGTCCCGCGGGCAGGTTGTAGGCAGAGAAGGTCGTGTAGTTCGCGTACCCGGCTGGCGCCTGCACGGAGTCCTGATAGGGCACTCCCACGACGAAGACGTCAGAGATCGTGCGGTCCTGCCAGGAGTTGGGGGCGACGCCACCCGTGTCGCCAACGATGTCGGCGGCGGTGGCAGTCGACAGCGCGACGAGTGGGCTGAGAAGCGCGGCGACGACGGCGATCGCGGCGGTGAATCCGGTGGCGCGGGCGCGCGGGGAACTGGTCATGACATCCTCGGGGATAGAGCGCTGGGCAGCGCCGAGTGCGAAAATGCACTCGTTGCACTATACCGAAGAATGCACGGATTGCAGTTTACTGAGCCGCGAACTTTCCCCTCTTGCTGCGAAGCGCCAGGAATCCGGCAAGCAGCAGACCGCCCGCGATGCCGAGGGGAACGATCGGCTCGGACCCCGTTGCAGCCAGCGAGAACGCGATCGGACCCGAGTACGAAACCGCTCCGATCCGTCCGTTCGAGAGCAGCGTGAACCAGGCGCGGGCCGTGAGCACCGATCCATCGGGCGCCACTCCCGTCAGCACCAGCTCGTGCGCGCCGACGGGAGTGTCAGCCGGCAGGGTGATCGTGTGCAGGAAGGCACCCGAGGCGTCGATGGTGCCCGTGTGGAGAATGCGCGGGGTCGAGAACATCGTGAGCGTGTAGGTGGACCCGACCTGGAGTCCGCCGGCGCCGATATCGGTCGTTGCGGTCTCGATGGTCGTTCCCGCGGCGAAGTTGAGCGTGAGCTCGAGGTCAGGGGCAACGGTGACCGTCGGCTCCCAGACGTACGTGTCGAAACCCTCGTCATTCGTCGCGGTGAAGGTGACGACAAAGTCGCCAGCCTCGGTCGGCGTGCCGGTGAGGGCGCCGGTGACGGGGTCGAGCAGGAGCCCCGGCGGCAGGGCGGTGCTCGAGTAGGTGATGGTCGCATCGCCGGTGGCGGCGATCGCATCCGTCAGCGGGGTGCCAACCTGCAGGTCGACGATCGTCGTGTCGGTGAATGTCGGCGGCATTGCCGCTGCACCGGCCTGCAGCGTGAACTGCTTGCTGATGGCCCCATAGATGCTGTCGGCCTGCACGGTGAAGGTGTGGGCGAGCTGGTCGGTGGGGTCGGTCGCGATGAATGCACCGTTGCTGAACGTCAGCCAGCTGGGCAGCGGGTCGCCGCTGAGCGAGTAGGTGATCGTCGACACCGCGCCGAAGGTGATTGCGGTCACACTGTCGCTGTAGCTCTCGCCCTCACGGGGCTGAGCGAGCGTCTCGTCGCTCCAGGCCGGGCCGGTGCTGAACAGCAGGTTGAGGGGGGACTGCCAGTCGGCCTCGTAGACGTGCGTCGAGTCGAAGACGTTCTGCACATTCGGCTGCTTCCACGCCGCAGACGCGGAGTAGTAGAGCTGCGCACCGAAGTCCTCGACGACGAACCCGCGCCGGGCATCAGCGAGCGAAGTCGGCGCCGGCACCGCAATGCTGTACTCGCCGGAGGCGTTCGTCGTGTCGCTGAGTCCAGAGAATCCCAGGTTCGACGCGTTGAGCAGGCGGATCGTGCGCCCCTCGAGCCCGATGCCGTTGCTGAGGAACGCACCGGTGACGACGCGGTCGCCGTAGATGTAGACGGACGGGTCGGATGTCGAGGTCGACGTCGCGTGCGTCGACGACCCGCTGAACACGGCCGTCACCACGGGGCTCGAGCCCACGAAGGACTGCGGCACCGCCCAGGTGTAACTCGCTGTGCCCACCCCGCTGACTGCGATGTCGTTGCCGACAAGAGTGTCGTCAAGGTAGAAGTCGACGGTGCCGCCGGATGTGTTCGAGCTAACCGATGCCTGCAGGTTGACGCTGCTGTAGTGCGAGAACTCTGCCGTGGTCACCGTCGTGGTCGTCGCGATAGTTGCGGGAGCCACTGGGAAGCCGGTGAAGGTGATGCCGTAGAAGTTCTCTCCGTTGGAGGCCGAGATGAAGAGGTCGAAGGTGTAGGAGTCCGCGGTTGTTGGGGTTCCGCTGATGGTGATGATCTCGGTGTCCGGGTCGATGCTCGCCGAGAGCCCCGCCGGCAGGTACTCGTCTCCCAGGCTGTATGGGCCTCCGCTCGGGGGACCCTGAACGGTGTCGCTGTAGAAGACGCCGACCTTGGCGTTCGTCACCAGGGTTGTGTCGCGCCACCCGGTGTCGTTGGTCGTGCCGGTGATGTACGGCAGCGCCGCCTGCGCGCTGACCGCCGGGCTGAGCAGCGCGGTGATGACGGCGATGACCGCGACGAATCCTGCGGCTCGGGTGGTGGTGCGCATGGGTCTCCTGGAACGTTGGCAGAGCCACTTTCGCTCTGATTCGTCACGTTATCCGACTGCGCGGTCTACCCCCAGCCGGACGGTGCCCCCAGTTCTAGGCGCGGGCTACGCGTTCTGGCGCCGAAAGGTGCGCGTGCCGATCCACAGGCCGGCGACGACGAGGATCACCGTCCAGACGATCGCCCAGGCAACTCCGGCGGTGAGAAAGTCGCCACGGAAGAGATCGCGGATGCCCTGCACGATGTGCTTGATCGGCACGAAGTCAGACAGGGTCTGCAACCACGCCGGCGCGATGGTCATCGGCAGCAGGATTCCGCTGAGCAGCAGCACCGGCAGCGTCACGCCGTTGGCGACGGCCGCGAGCGAGTCCTCCGACTTGAGCGTGAGGCCGAGCGCGTAGCCCGCCGAGGCGACCGCGGTCGAGAGGATCAGCGCGAGGGCGAAGCCGAGCAGCATGCCGCCGATCGACCCGCGCAGACCGAAGGCGAAGCCCAGCCCGATGAGGATCGCACCCTGCACGAAGATCTGCAGAACGTCTTTGAGTACGCGACCGAGCAGCAGCGCGGTGCGGCTGGCGGGGGTGACGCGCTCCGCCTCGATGACGCCGTCGCGCCACTCGCCGATAAGCCCGAAGCCGACGAACAGCGCACCGAAGATGGCGAGCTGCACGATAAGGCCAGGTACGAACAGCGTGTAGGCGTTGGTCGCGCCGAGCTGGCTGGCGAGCGGCTCGAGCAGCGGGCCGAAGAGCGCCAGGTAGAGCACCGGCTGCAGCAGGCCGATGACGATCCAGGCTGGCTCGCGCAGCGCTATGCGCAGCTGGCGGCGAAAGACGATGAAGGTGTCGCGAAAGAACATCTGCTACTCGCTTTCCCGGAGCGAGCGCCCCGTGAGTGTGAGAAAGACGTCGTCGAGCGTGGGGCGGCGGGACTCGATCGAGGTGACCTCGACCTTCGCCGCGTCGAGCGCGCGGAGGAGGTCGGGCATGGACTTGCCGCCGTCCAGCACGCGGGCGCTCACCAGCAGGCCGTCGGTGGTGACCTCGCTGGTCGCGATCGCGGCGAGCGTTGTCGCTGCGGCAGCGACATCCGCTTCTGAGCCAACGGACAGCGCCACGAGGTCACCGGATACCTGCCGCTTGAGTGCGTCGGGGGTGTCACTCGCGACGATGGACCCGTGGTCGATGACCATGACCCGGTCGCAGAGCGCGTCGGCCTCGTCGAGGTAGTGGGTGGTGAGAAAGACGGTCGAGCCGAGCTTCTCGCGCAGGTCGCTGATGTGCGTCCACAGGTTGGCGCGCGCCTGGGGGTCGAGGCCCGTCGTCGGCTCATCGAGAAAGACGAGCTTGGGGTCGTGCACGAGGCCCATGGCGATGTCGAGGCGGCGGCGCTGGCCACCGCTGAGCGTCTTGGCCGGGCGGTCCCACAGGCCGTCGAGGTCGAGCTGGCCGAAGAGCTCTTTCGCACGAGCGGTGGCCTGCGCCTTGCTGATGCCGTAGAGCATGCCGTGGTCGACGACCTCGAGGCCGGCGAGTGCCGAGCTCGACGTCGACCCGCTCTGTGAGACGTAGCCGATGTTCTGCCGCACCTTCACCGGCTCGGTCATGAGGTCGTAGCCGGCCACGGTCGCCGTGCCGCTGGTCGGCTGCAGCAGGGTCGTGAGTATGCGCAGCGTGGTCGTCTTGCCGGCGCCGTTCGGACCGAGGAAGCCGACGATCTCGCCCTCGGCGACGTCGATGTCGACGCCAGCGACGGCCGTGACGACCGCCTTCTCTTTGCCCCGCTTGGTGTGGAACTCGCGCGCGAGCGCTGTCGCATGGATCATGCGATCAACCTACAACTGCACACCGACAAGGTTGGGCTCCGCCTGCAACCGCACCCCGAACTCAGAGAAGACGCGGGTGTGCACGAAGCGGGCCAGCTGGGCGATCTCGTCGGCCGTCGCATCCCCCGTGTTGACGATGGCGAGGGTGTGCTTGCTGCTGATCGCGGCGCGCGAGCCGGGAAGTCGAAAGCCCTTCGCGATGCCGGCGCGCTCGATCAGCCACGCTGCGCTGAGCTTCACGCGGTGGTCGACGCGCTGAGGCGGAAGCGCGGGCTGCTCGCCGAGCGGCACGGCCGCATCCGACGGCTCCTGCTCCATCGGCCAGCGGGGGGCGTCCTCGGGGAGGGTGCGGGCGAAGTTCTCACCGACGACAGGGTTGGTGAAGAAGCTGCCAGAGCTGACGGAGTCGGGGTCGGCCGGGTCGAGCACCATGCCCTTGCTCGCGCGGAGGGCGAGCACGGTCTCGCGCACGGTCGTGAGCGCGACCCGATCGCCGATCCTCACACCGAGAGCGGAGGCGAGCTGGTCGTAGGCGATCGGCTCGCTGAGGCCGTCGCCCGTGTCGAGCAGGTCGAGCTCGATGGCCGTGACGATGCCCTGGCGGCCCTCCTTGATGGCGGAGGTGCGGTATCCGAGTGCGAGGTCGCTGACTGTCAGGTGCGCAACGTCACCGTCGAGGTAGTCCAGAAAGTCGATGTGCGCGAGGGAGTCAGACAGCTCCT
>JBIIAR010000168.1:0-5715 GCA_044239765.1 Microbacteriaceae bacterium | reverse complement strand
GCCCTCACCCTTAGCGGCTGCTCAGCGATCAGCACCCTGCTCAACGGCGAGGGCGATGTCTTCTCGCTCGAAGTCGGCGACTGCATGGACGACTACGGAACCTCTGATGACATCACCAGTGTGCCGATCGTCGACTGCGACGAGGAGCACGACGCCGAGGTCTATGCCGTCGAGGACATCGACAGCGACAGCTACCCGGGAGACAGCGCGGTGAGCGACGAGGCCGAGGCGATCTGCCTCGACGCCTGGGAGGACTTCGTCGGCATCTCGTATGAGGACTCGCTGCTCAACTTCTCGACCCTCACCCCCAGCGAGCAGAGCTGGGGACTCGGCGACAAGGAGGTCGTGTGCACGATCTCGAAGTACGACGAGAACGGCGAGCTGGTCAAGGTGAGCGACACCCTCGAAGGCTCGATGGAATGACCGACTACACGCTGAGCGACGACCTCTCGCTCGCGCTCAAGCTCGCGGGCGACGCAGACCTCATCTCGCTGGACCGATTCAGCGCGCTCGACCTCGTCGTGACCACGAAGCCCGACCGCACTCCGGTGACGGATGCCGACCAGGCTGTCGAGCGCAGCATCCGTGCCGGTATCGAGGCGGCGAGGCCGAACGACTCGATCCTCGGCGAGGAGTACGGCGAGCAGGGCTCTGGCAGCCGCCAGTGGATCATCGACCCGATCGACGGCACCGCCAACTTCATGCGCGGCGTGCCGATCTGGGCGACGCTCATCGCGCTGGCGATAGACGGTGTTCCGGTTGTCGGTGTCGTCAGCTCCCCCGCCCTCGGCAAGCGCTGGTGGGCAGCCACCGGGCACGGGGCCTTCGGGCAGGTGCACGGCGAGCAGCCCGCGAAGTTGCAGGTGAGCGGGATCAGCGACCTCGCCGACACGTCGATCAGCTACAACAACATTCAGGGCTGGGACGCCGCGGGGCACCTCGACGACGTGCTCGCCATACAGCGGGACGTCTGGCGTGCCCGCGCCGTCGGTGACGCCTGGGCCTACATGCTCGTCGCCGAGGGCCACATGGAGGCCGCCGGCGAGTGGGACATGAAGCCCTACGACATCGCCGCGCTCATGCCGATCGTGCAGGAGGCGGGCGGCCGGTTCACCTCGCTGCACGGTGAGGACGGCCCGTGGAAGGGCAGCGCCTTCGCCAGCAACGGGCACGTGCACGACGCCCTTCTCGGCTACATCTCGGACAAGTAGTGAGACGCGCGCTGGCGCTCGGCGCACTGCTGCTCACCCTCAGCGGATGCGCGGTCGTCAGCGACGCGCTCGGCCCCGGCGAGACGATCGTGTTCGACATCTCGGTGGGCGAGTGCCTGAACGATGCCGCTGAGACCGGTGACGTCAGCACAGTTCCCGTCGTCGACTGCGACAAGCCGCACGACTCCGAGGTCTATGCCGTGATCGTCATGGACGACGCGGAGTACCCGGGTGACCAGGCAGTCGTGCGGCGGGCAGATGAGGAATGCCGCGCCGAGTTCGAGAGCTTCATCGGCGTGCCCGCGGCGGAGTCGCGTTACATGTTCAACGCGCTCTACCCCACCGAAAACAGCTGGAACGGCGGCGACCGCGAGATACTCTGCCGAGTCGCACTCGTCGCCGATGGAGAGATTCAGAAGGTCTCGGGCAGCCTCAGGGATGCGGGCGAGTAGCTCAGCTAGCCTCGACCGGTGAGCTACGACGACCGCTACGGCAACGACGTTCTGGCCGGATTCTCGAAGAAGGCCCCCAAGGTCGAGCTGACCGTTGTCGAGGCCACGACCGGCCTGGTGGTCGAAGAGGTGGCCAGCGACTTCGTCGGCGCCGTCACCCGCATCGAGGGCCGCCTGCTCGAGCTCGAAGACCGCCGCGGCGCACGCCGCATGTTCCCGCTCGGCCCCGGCTACCTCGTCGACGGGGTCGCCGTGGCGCTGCGCGCTCCGCGTACGAAGCAGATCGGGCTGCTGCGCACCGCATCCGGATCCATCGCCCCGGGTGAGCAGCGCGCCCGGGTCGCCCGTGCCAGTCGCATCTTCGTCGAGGGGCGCCACGACGCCGAGCTCGTCGAGAAGGTCTGGGGAACCGACCTGCGCGGCGAGGGTGTCGTCGTCGAGTACCTCGAGGGCGTCGACAACCTCGAGGCGGTGCTGCGCGACTTCGGCCCGAGCTCCGACCGCCGGGTTGGGGTGCTCGTCGACCACCTCGTCGCGGGGTCGAAGGAGAGCAGGATCGCGGATGCCGTGGCGGCAGGGCCGCACGGCGCGTTCGTCACCGTGGTGGGGCATCCGTTCATTGACGTCTGGCAGGCTGTGAAGCCCGCCCGGCTCGGAATCGCGGCGTGGCCGGTGGTTCCCCGCTCGGTGGAGTGGAAGCACGGCGTCTGCGAGGCCCTCGGCTGGCCGCACGCAGACCAGACGGACATCGCCGCGGCGTGGCAGCGGATTCTCTCGAGAGTCTCGACCTACGCCGACCTCGAGCCAGACCTGCTCGGACGCGTCGAGCAGCTCATCGACTTCGTCACCGTCGACTGAGACTCCAACAGCGCGCGACACCGACCTCTGGTGGAGATGCGGGGAATTGAACCCCGGTCCACTGCTGTAATTCTGCGCCTTCTACGGGCGTAGCTTGTGAAGACGTTCTACTCGGCTCCCGAATTTGCCACAAGCACCTAAACGGACGAGCCCAGCCCGAGTGCAAGTCCCCCGTGACCCTCAGGCGTAGTCACGGAGCAATCTCTCTAGATAACGCCAGGCACCGGGTAGAGAGCATCCCCGGACTGACGGACCTTTAAATCGTCTAGCTGCTAGGCAGCGAGAGCGAGGTCAGTGCGCTTGTAATTGGCACTTATTGTTTGCAGGCTGCGTTAACGAGATAACCCTGCATCCTCGACCCGCTTCTCGCAGTTTTGCAGGCAATGTCGAAACCGATCATCCCCAGGGTCATTCCAGCGATCTGGAACGGGTCGTTGTCGCGCGCTGTGGAGTTGTCAAAGCTGCCCGGAGGCAGCCTCCAATACTACGTCGGATGACGCCGGCACGCTAGGCATGCATCCACCGACCGCGACACGCGGCTTCCGGCTTCAAAAGATGGAGAAGTCGGCAAGCTTTCGGCCAACCCGAAGGATCGCCATCTCGCGGTCGGCCCGGAGGCGCGCGCCCGAGCAAGAAGCCTGTAATTGCGGCAATCTTGGAGGCTTCTGCTAACCACAGCGCCGACTTACGCCGGAAATCGACAGCCGTCGAATCGATCAGTTATCGAACCGTTACCAAAATTCTGGCCCCATCCGTATCTTCAACCTTTGAACTCATGCAGAATTCATCTGCCACCGATCAAAGCCGACGGTGGTACCAAGAGGAGTTCCGCCTCACACACCAATGAAGGGAGTGACGTGAAGAAGTCTTCCGTTATCTCAATCGCCGTTGCCGCAACGGCGTCAGCACTGCTGCTGGCTGGTTGTAGCCCCACCACCACCGACGCCGGCGATGGCAGCTCCGACGCCCGCGCCTGCATCATCCTCCCCGACTCGGCTTCGTCGCCGCGCTGGGAAGGCGGAGACCGTCCGGCCCTCGAGAAGGCGTTCACCGACGCTGGCTTCGAGTCGGACATCCAGAACGCTCAGGGCGACACCGCGAAGTACGCGACCATCGCCGAGCAGCAGCTCTCCAAGGGCTGTGGCGTCATGATCCTCGTCGACTTCGAGGGTGCAGCCGTTCAGGTTGCTGCTGACGCCAAGGAGCAGGGCATCCCGGTTATCGCCTACGACCGTCCGTTCGAGGGTGCTGACTACTACGTCTCCTTCGACAACGTGAAGGTTGGCGAGCTCGAGGGCCAGGCTGTCGTTGACGGTCTCAAGGCCGCTGGCAAGGACCCGGCCACCGCGTCGGTCGTCTACGTCGGTGGAGACCCCAAGGATGGCAACGCTGCCATGTTCATGGAGGGCGCTGTCTCTGCCATGGAGGCCGCTGGCATCACCCCCGCGTTCGAGGTTCCCGGAACCTGGGATGGCGCAACCGCTGGTACCGCTTTCGAGCAGGCCTACACGGCTCTCGGTGGCAACGTTGACGGCGTTTGGGCCGCTAACGACACCAACGCTGCCGCTGTGATCGCGGTTCTCGACAAGAACGGCAAGACCGCTGCGGTCTCTGGCCAGGACGCGTCGATCGCCGGTCTGCAGAACGTCCTCCTGGGCAAGCAGTTCGCTACGGTCTACAAGCCCTTCACCCTCGAGGCTGCTGCGGGTGCTGAGCTCGCTATCCAGCTCCTCAAGGGCGAGACCCCGTCGATCGACAAGGAGTACCAGGGTGTTCCGTTCGTCGCTATCGCGCCGATCAACACCACCGCTGACCTCGTCAAGGATGTCGTCGCCGCTGGCGACGCTTCCGCCGAGGACATCTGCACCGAGGCCGTTGCGGCCGCGTGCGAGACGTACGGCGTCAAGTAACACCTAGCAAGTAGTACCTGTACCAAACAGAGGGCCCTGCGTCGGCGCACCACCGGCCGGCGCAGGGCCCTTCTTTCTCGTAACAAATCAGTGTCCGAGTGGCACACTTATAGTCCGTGACGGAGATGTCGCGGCGCAGTGGAAGGATTCCGGCATGGTTGTGCCAGTCATCGAATTGACGGGGATCGTCAAGAGCTTCGGCCCCGTAGACGTTCTCAAGGGAGTTGACCTCAAGGCCTTCGCCGGCAAAGTCACCGCGCTTGTGGGCGACAACGGCGCCGGCAAGTCGACGCTCGTCAAGGGCCTCGCGGGCGTTCAGCCCTACGACGGCGGAAGCGTCAAGTTCAACGGCCAGGAGGTCACCCTCCACACGCCGCGCGAGGCATCCGCCCTCGGCATCGAGGTGGTCTACCAGGACCTCGCTCTCGCCGAGAACCTCGACATCGTTCAGAACATGTTCCTCGGTCGCGAAGAGACCCGCTTCGGAACCATGGACGAGGGAACAATGGAGCGCCAGGCCTCCGAGACGCTGCAGAGCCTCTCGGTGCGCACCGTGAAGTCCGTGCGCCAGAAGGTGTCGTCGCTCTCGGGCGGACAGCGCCAGACGGTCGCCATCGCACGCTCCGTTCTCAAGAACGCCAAGGTCGTCATCCTCGACGAGCCGACGGCAGCCCTCGGTGTGGCCCAGACCGAGCAGGTTCTCAACCTCGTGCGCCGCCTCGCCGACTCCGGCGTCGCGGTCATCATCATCAGCCACAACCTTGTCGATGTGTTCAAGGTCGCCGACTACGTCGCCGTCCTCTACCTCGGCACCATGGTCGCCTCCGTCGCAACCAAGGACACCAACAGTGACGACGTTGTCGGTTACATCACCGGCAGCAAGACCTACAAGGGACAGAACGTATGACCTCCACGCCTGCCACGCCGCCGCCCACGATCGGGTCCGGCCACGAGGGAAGCATCCGCGACCAGATCACGGGCTACTTCCGTGGCGTCCGTCAGGGCGAGATGGGAGCACTGCCGGCCATCGGCGGCTTCCTCGTTCTCGTGATCCTGTTCAGCTTTCTCAGCTCGACCTTCCTCACCCCGCTCAACCTCGCGAACCTGCTGACCCAGGCGGCGACGCTGATGATGCTCGCGATGGCACTCGTCTTCGTCATCCTGCTCGGCGAGATCGACCTCTCCGCGGGTGTGACCTCGGGTGTTGGCGCAAGCATCTTCGTGGTGCTGGTGCACAACTACCAGGTCAACTGGATCGCGGCGATCCTCATCGCGCTGCTCACC
>JBIIAR010000167.1:0-5727 GCA_044239765.1 Microbacteriaceae bacterium | reverse complement strand
CGGCAGGCTCGTCATGGCTCAATGCTACTTTCGCCGCGTCACGGGCGTGTTTCAGCCCTGGCTGGCTTGCGCACCCCGCCGCACCGCCCAACCCGCCGCTGCCAGCCCGGCGATGCTGATCAGTAGGGCGGGCACGAACGGCAGCGACGAGACCCCGAATGCCCAGAAGGGCACGCCGGCACCGAGAAGCACGGCGAGGAAGATCCAGGGAAAGCGCATCATGCCTTCAGGCTAATCGCGTCGACGAGTCGCGCGAGCCCGTAGTGCCACGCCTCGTCGACGTCACCCTCGAGGTTGAAGCCGCTGTTGAGCTCCATGGCGATGAAGCCGGTCGCCCAGGCGGTGAAGGTGCGGGCGGCGACGAGCGCGTTCTCCGGCCCGGACAGCGCGGCGGCGGCCCGCAGAATAGGCTCGCTCGCCGCGACGATGAGGGGCGACGAGACCCCGCCCATGACGAGCCGGAAGGCCGCGGGACGCTCGGTAGCGAACGCCCGGAAGGCCGCGGCCACGGCATAGATGTCGCCCTCGATGAGCGAGAGGTCGGCCAGTGTCGCGTCGGCGACCAGCTGCACCAGGGCATCGCGGCTGCGCACGCGCTTGTAGAGCGAGGGCGCCTGCACTCCCACCCGATCGGCGACGGCCTGCATGGTGAGCGAGTCCTGTTCGAGCAGTTCGCGCGCGGCCGCAACGATCTCATCCAGCGATGTTCTATCGGGAGTAGGCATGACTCGAGTATAGCTATTGACAGTAGCCATGATGGCTATGTACCGTAGCCATCATGGAACTCGCACCCAACCTTCACCGCATCGGCAACGACATCGTCGCCGTCTACCTGATTTCAGACACGGACGGCGTGACCGTCATCGACGCCGGCCTGCCTGGCCACTACCGCGACCTCGTTCGCGAGCTCACCCTCATGGGCCGCACCATCGCCGACGTGAAGGGCGTCATTCTCACCCACGGCGACAGCGACCACATCGGCTTCGCCGAGCGCCTTCGGCGCGAGCACGGCGTGCCGGTCTACGTGCACTCCGGCGACGCGGAACGCGCCAAGGGCCACGGCAAGGGCACCGGCAAGGCCGACGCCTTTGGTCTAGCCGCCTTCGGCTTCATCGGCTACTCGTTGCGCAAGGGCGGCCTGCGCGCCACGTACCTCACCGAGGTCGTCGAGGTGCACGACGGCGACGTGCTCGACCTCCCGGGAAAGCCGCGCATCATCGGGCTGCCCGGGCACTCCGACGGCAGTATCGCGATCCACTCCCCCGCCGTCGACGCGGTCTTCGTCGGCGACGGACTCACCACCCGCCACGTGCTCACCGGCAAGACCGGACCCCAGCCGGCCCCCTTCACCGACCACCCAGAGCAGGCGATCGCCTCCCTCGCGGCGCTCCCAGAGGCGACGTGGGTGCTGCCCGGGCACGGGGCACCGTTCTCTGGCGGAACGGCCGCCGCGGTCGCGGCACTGCACTGACCGACCGGGCGTTTGCGAGCCAACGGCCCGTTCATCCGCCCGATTGGGTGATGAACGGGCCGGTGGTCGATACGGTATCCGCGTGACCTCGTTCGACCTCAAGAGAGAGCTCAGGCACCTCTACGCGCCGAAGCAGCAGTTTGCCGTCGTCGACGTGCCGCCGATCAGCTACCTCATGGTCGACGGGCAGGGCGACCCGAACACGGCGCCCGCCTACCGCGAGGCGGTCGAGGCGCTCTACCGGGCGTCGTACGCGGTGCGAAAGCTCGCGGGTCAGAAGCACGTCGTCGCTCCGCTCGAGGGACTGTGGTGGGCCGACGACCTCGGCGTCTTCACCGCCCGCGACAAGGGCGCATGGCAGTGGACGATGATGATCGCCCAGCCCGACTTCGTCACCGCCGACATGGTGCCCGACGGGGTGCGCTTCGAGCGCTTCGACGAGGGGCGGTGCGTGCAGATCCTGCACGTGGGCTCCTACGACGACGAGGCACCCACGCTGAAGACGCTGCACGACGAGTACCTGCCCGCGCACGGGCTGATCGAGCGCGGTAAGCACCACGAGATCTACCTCAGCGACCCCCGTAAGACCGAGGCCGCGAAGCTGCGCACTATTCTGCGCCAGCCGGTCTCGACAGGCTCGACCCGCTCAGGGCGCGAGTGACTCGGCGAGCGCGATGAGCGCGAGCTCCGAGTGACGCGGACCGACGAGGCACAGCCCGACGGGAGCCGGCAGCAGAGCTCCGGGGTTCGGCACGCTGAGCAGGGGCGCTGACAGCGCAGGCCGCCCGGTGAGGCCCGCGACCGCCGTCATTCTCAGGGTTCCCTGACGGGTGCGCTCGACGGTGTCGGCATCCGCTGTCGTTGAAATCGCGACGGATGACGCGCTCGGCACCAGCAGAACACGGTCACCGAGCAGGTCGTCGAGCTGCGACCGCAGCCGCTGAAGGGTCGCGCGGGCCTCGGCCTCCTGCTCGGGCGTGACCCGCGACGCGAGCTCGAAGCGCGCCGCGACGTCGTCGCCGAGGGCGCCGGGGTGCGCGGTGATCCAGGCGCCGTGGGTGCGCCACGCCTCGGCCTGCTGCACCGTGCGGAAGGTCTCGAAGAACTGCTGCGGGTCGCCGAGCTCGACGGTGTCGCGATTCCCGACGAAGGCTTCGAATGCCGCGCGCACGTCGGGCTCGGCCTGGGCCGTCAGGCGCGGGTCGACGACGAACGAACCGGCCGCCTCATGCGAGGTCAGCGTGGCCGCCGCAGCGCGACGCAGCACGTCAGCCGATCGCGTGATCCAGCCCGGAGCATCGAAGGTGGGCGCGAGCGCGACGAGCCCGTCAGCCGACACCGACCCGTGCGTCGTGCGCAGCCCCCACAGCCCCTGATACGAGGCAGGAACACGGATGCTGCCCGCCGTATCCGTCGAAAGGCCAACTGACGCCTGGCCGAGCGCCACCGCGCTGGCCGGACCGCTCGACGACCCACCCGGAACGCCGCCGACGACGGCCGGGTTGGGGGGTGTTCCGTAATGCGGGTTGCGGCCGGCGATCGAGTAGGCGAACTCGTCGGTCTGCGCGATGCCGGTGACGTTCGCGCCGGCGGCGAGGAGGGCGCGCACGGCGGGGGCGCTCTTCACCGCGGGTTCCGACGAGTCGAGATACTCGGGGATCCCGGCCCCGACCGCGAAGCCCGCCACGTCGTAGAGGTCTTTCACCGCAACGGTCTCGCCGCTGAGGGAGCCCGCCGCGGCACCCCGCACGAGCGGCGTGCCGACGACGCGCCAGACAGTGGAGTTGACAGCCGGCGCGGGCAGCGCGACGTGGGCCGCTTTTACTCGCCACGAACCGTCCACCCGCGTCCACAGCTGCGTCTGCTGGCCGCGACCGCCGGTGAGCGGCTCGGTGATGGCGATGATCAGCGCATTGTCGGCATCGATCTCGACACGCTCGATCCGCAGGATGGTTCGGGCGGGTGCACCGCCGCGGCCTTTGCGAAAGGCGCTGATTGCGTCGTGGCCGCTGAGGATGCCCGCCGCATCGCCGCGAATCGCGTCGTCGGCGAAGAGCGAATCGAGCCTGTCGAGATCATTCGCCATCAGCGCGCGCTCGTACTCCCAGAACGCGTCAATCACCTCAGAACTCAAAGTCCGACTTCCTCACTCGCGCGTGCACTCCCTTGACCAGGTCGACGACCTGGCTGATGTTGAAGTCGGTGGCGGCGCTGAGGTACGCGTAGGCGTGCGCCGCGTCCACTCCCCAGCGGGCCTGCAGCAGGGCGATCGCGGCGCGCACGCAGTCCTGCATGGCGACGTCGAGGTCCGCGTTCATTCCGGTGGGGATGAGAAACTCGGCCGTCTCGGCCAGAGGCCCCACGAGCTCGCCGAACTGCTCGATCGCCTCGACCGCCGGGATCACGTCGAAGCCGATGGTGGCGCGCAGCGAGGCCTCCATCGCGGTGAGCGCGACCTCGCCGTCGCCCTGCGCGAAGTGCGGGTCGCCGACGTAGGCGAGGGCGCCGTCGACCTGCACGGGCAGGTAGAGGCTCGAGCCGACGGTCAGCAGGTTGATGTCGATGTTGCCGCCGTGGGGTCCGGGCGGCACGGAGTGCGGGCGCTCGTCACCCGCCACCGCGACGCCCATGATGCCGAGGAAGGGGTTGAGCTTGAAGCGCACCGGGCGGCCCGCCGTCGGCAGCGAGCCCCACTCGCCGTCGGATGACGCGAAGATGCTCACCGTCTCACCGCTCGCCGGGTACTCCTCGGGCAGCGCACCGCGGCCGTGCCGGTTCGAGATGATGCCGTAGGGCACGCGCTGCAGCGTCTCGACGACGCGCATGCGCAGCAGGTCGCCGGGGCGCGCACCCTCGACGTGAATCGGACCGGTGATCACGTGCGGTCCGCCGTTGCCGCGGTCGTAGTTGCTTGCCGCCAGCTCGACCGCGTCGGCGAGCACCTCGTTGCCATCGAAGAAGCGGCGCGGATTGCGGCCCTGGTCTTCGAGAATTCCCTCGTGCGAGATCGTGTCGATCGTCACCTCGGTGCCGCTGCCGATCGTCAGCACCGCGTCATCCGTGGCGCAGGGCAGACGGCCCCAGAGCACCTTGCGCGGGTCAGCGGGCAGGTAGGTGCTGCTCGTAATCTGCCCATCAAAGGGCTGCAACACGGTCGTCATCTGGCCTCCAGTACCCTCAGGGTAATGCGCAATCGACTCCGCTCTCACCCCGCCGGCCTGCACCTCGGTCTCATGCTCGCGCTGACCTTCTCGACGGGTGTCATCGACGCAGTCGGCTACCTCGGGCTCGACAAGGTCTTCACCGGCAACATGACGGGCAACGTCGTCATTCTCGGTATGGCCCTGGCCGGCGCGGAGGACCTGCCGATCGTTGGACCGATCATCGCCCTCGTGCTCTTCATGGCCGGCGCCGCCATCTCGGGCCGCGTGCTGAAGGGCCGCCCCGCGGGCTGGTCGTCGCTCAACACTGCCCTCTTCGGCTTCGTCGGCGTGATCCTGCTGCTGGCCGCTCTCACCGCGCTGCTCGTCGCCGACCGCCCCGAGTGGGTCAACCTCTCGCTCACCGGCGCGCTCGGCCTTGCCATGGGAATCCAGGCTGGAGCCGCCCGCCACATCGGCGTCGCCGACGTGACCACCGTCGTCGTCACCTCGACCATCGTCGGCCTCGCCTTCGACTCCGTCTTCGGCGGCGGCGGCAACAAGAACTGGGCGCGGCGGGTTCTGGCAGTGGTGCTGATCGGTGCCGGTGCCGCGGTGGGCGCGCTGCTGCTGCAGGTGCACCTCGGACTCGGGATGCTGCTGGCCGCGGTCGTCACGATCGGTGCGGCGGTGCTGGGGCACATCGGGCGGCCGGGGCCGGCGAAGGGCTAGTCCGCACCCCACGCCGCGACCAGCTTGCGCACGTACGCCGTCGCGGGCGACGTGATCAGCTCGCGAACCGTGGCGCGCTGGGTGACGCGGCCGGCCTCGAGCACGACGACGTCCTGCGCGAGGGCGACGACATCCTCGAAGCTGTGGGTGACCACGATCGTGGGCACGTCGACCGCGCGCAGGTGCGCCGCGAGGTCTTCCCTGACCGAGTCGCGCACCTCGACGTCGAGAGCCGCGAGGGGTTCGTCGAGCAGCAGCAGCTGTGGCTCCGCGGCGAGCGCCCGGGCGAGGGCGACGCGCTGCGACTGGCCTCCCGAAAGCTGGGGTGGCCGGTTGGAGGCCAGGTCGAGAATGCCGAGGCGGTCTAGCCAGGTCTTTGCGGCA
>JBIIAR010000166.1:0-5735 GCA_044239765.1 Microbacteriaceae bacterium | reverse complement strand
ACCCTAACGGGTACCGAGGGTTCAAATCCCTCCGTCTCCGCGTTTGGAAAAGCCTCAGGATCCGCTGGATTCCGGGGCTTTTTCTCTGTCTGCGATCAGTCCAGAGACGGCTTTGCCCGCAGTTGATCGCTCATGCGCCTCATCGGGGCGGTCTGCGACGGCGTTCAGGTCATCGTCGAAGAGGGCGGCGTAGACATCGAGAGTCATGCTCGCGGAGGCGTGCCCGAGCATTCTCTGAACACCTGTGACATTGGCGCCCGCGCTGAACGCGAGACTGGCGGACGTGTGGGGCACCACCGCCACCCCTGCCTACGATGCGCGCACCGGAAGGATCGTCACCACGACCACGACGATCTCCGGGCAGGCGCCCACCAGCCAGTCGTTCACCTACAACGCCGACGGGCAGGTCGAGACCGTCTCCTACAACGGCCAGCTCATCGCGGACCCCACGTACAACCCGGCCACCGGCGAGCTCGCGGGCGTCAGCTACCCCAACGGCGCGGGAGAGGCGGGAAACGGCACCGCCCTGACCGGCCTCACCAGGAACGACGCCGGCGCCCCCACCGGCCTCGCGTGGGACTTCGCCGCGGGCGATGATGTGGCGGACGCGGTCGTGCGCTCCCAGTCGGGCCGGATCGTGCAGAGCACCCTCACCGACGGCACGGCCGCCGAGGCCTGGACCTACACCTTCGACGGCGCCGGGCGGCTGGTGAACGCGTCCCTGCCTGCGGTCGGGGCGGTCCCGGGCCACGACCTGACCTACGCCTACGCGGCGAGCGGGGGCTGCGGCGCCAACCCGGCCGCGGGCAAGAACGGCAACCGCACCGGCTTCACCGACCGCCGCACCGACCTGACGGGGGCCACCGTCTCGAGCGCCTCCGTCGCCTACTGCTACGGCCGCGCGGACCGCCTCACCGCCACCACCTCGACCGTGGCGGGCGGCGCCTCGCCGGTCAGCGGCGGCTCGCTCTCGACGGTGGGCCCGCTGCCGTCTCTGGCGTATGACGCGCACGGCAACACCACCCGCCTCGCCGACCAGCTGCTGGCCTACGACGTGTCCGACAACCACACGACGACCACGCTGGACGACGGCACGGTCATCTCCTACCTGCGCGACGTCTCCGGCAGCATCGTGCAGCGCACCCAGACCCCGCCGGTGGGGACGGCGACCGTCAACCGGTACACGGCAGGCGCGGTCCTGGACGGCACGGGCGCGGTGCTGCAGCGCAGCCTGGGGCTGCCGGGCGGTGCGACCCGCACCGACACCGGCGGCACCATCGCGTGGTTCTACCCGAACCTGCACGGCGACACGATCCTGCAGGCCGACGATGCCGGAACCCGCGTCGGCGTGCGCAGCATGTTCGACCCGTTCGGGCAGCCCATCGACCCCGCCACCGGCGACATCGGCACCACCACCGCGGACGACGCGGTCCTGGACACCACCCCGGGGGATGCGGACCTGGCGTTCGTGGGCGGGCACGGCAAGCTCTACGAGCACGGCGGCACCATCGGCACGGTGGAGATGGGGGCGCGGCAGTACGTGGCCGCGCTGGGCCGCTTCCTCGAGGTCGACCCGGTCGAGGGCGGGGTGAGCAACGCGTACGACTACCCGGCAGACCCCATCAACCAGCTCGACCTGTCGGGTCTCGCTGTTTTGGTGGAGGGCAGGGGATGCGCCGGAGCGAATAAGGCGCAGTGCCGTGCTGCGCACGCGGCCGCGGTGGCTGCAAAAACGGCCAAGAAGGCAGGCACTAGTTCCTACACATCGCCCCCTCCATCGACTCGTGTCTGTGGTAGCTGGAACGCCGGCTGCAGTGCCGGAACACAGCCTCAGTCCTTGACTAGGGAGCAGACAATCTCTCTAGCCAATGCACTGGACACCATAGCTATGTATTCGGGTGCGATAGCAGTAGTACTCGACTTCATTCCTGGTGCGCAACCACTGGGCCTAGGCCTGGGAGCCTTTAGTGCAGCAATGGGTATGGCGGGGTCCTTCGCAGGCTGCTCGCTAGATTGGGAAAGCAAGGCTTGCACAAAATCCATGGTCATTTCGACGATCGGTTTGGCTACGCTGGGGACCGGCTACGGATTCGCGAAAATTGCTGAGGCAGGAGGGAGAGCCTGCTCCAGTAGCCTCTGTCAAGGCTTTGCATCCCTATCCCTGCCCGTTTGGGGCATTTCAACGGCTGATTGCCTCGGAGGTGGTGGGTGGTAGCGGAGTCAGAGAGCGGTCGCCCCACGAGTGCGAGAACAAAGAGCCGCCTCACAAACATCGCGGTACCGCTTGCAACCTTGAGCCTTGTTATCGGACAGGGAGTGGTCCTGGTCGAACGGACCAAGGCTGCGGCAAGGGATGGGGAGGCGAGCGAACAGGCAGCGGCACTCGGCATTGTCAGTGGCTCGATCTGGGGAATACTTCTTGCGATCGCCGTGGTGGCGTATCTGCGTGTTCCTGCGATCACCCGCGCGAGAGTTCTCTCGAGACGTTTTCCTTCAGCTGTGGTCGTTACCGCAACTCGCACACGAGACCTGAAGAACGCGCTTCGCATGTCGGGCGATATGCTCCCGAGTATCTTCAGTCTCTTGGCCACCCCGACAGGCATAGAGGTCAGGACATCAGCCACCGAGGCGCGCGCAGAATGGTCATTGGATTGGAAGTCGGTGCTATCGCTGTCCATCGACCACGTGGACGGCGGATCGCGAACTTACCGAGCACTAGTGGTCGAGGTGCGCACTTCCGCAGACCCCGTGTTCCTCCCGTTTGTCGTTACTGGTGGCGGTCTGTTCGGGTTATTTGAGCTGCGCCACGAGTCCTTGGCTGATCTAGCTGATCGGTTTGATGTGATGCGAGCCAACGGCTCCGCGTGAAGTGGGCCGAAGCCTCCAACCCGGACGCGAACCACCTCCACGTTCGTTGGGCGTCAGCAGTTGAGTAGAAGCGGCAACCTGCAAGGTATGGAACGAAGACGCTATTGCCCACAATCTGCCCACAACTCCAGATAACCCGAAGTGCTCGAAAGCCCCTCAGGGAAACCTGAGATGCGCGAAAATTCAGCCCCCGCGCCCAACTTCCAAGCAGCACCTAGGGTCGAAATAGGGTTCAAATCCCTCCGTCTCCGCGTTGTCCGAACAGGACCAGCGAAAAGCCCGCTCATCTCGAGCGGGCTTTTCGCGTATCCGGGGCAGTCGCCTCGGGAGGGGCAGCGGGGCATCGATGAAGCCGGGTGCGACAGGGCTGGTGCGCACGCCGGCCACCCGATGCATTCCGAAACCACCGCAAGCCCCAGAATTCGCGGCCCGCTCTCGGCTACTCTCAGACGCATGACCCCTCGTCGCAAGATCATCGCCGCAGTTCTCGTCGGCATCGGCGCGATCGTCTACGGGCTCTCGCCGATCGACATCATCCCCGAGCTGCTCACCGGCCCGATCGGCTTCATCGACGACGGTGCCGTCTGGGTGGGCGCGGCCCTCGGCATCTGGAAGCTGCTGTCGGGGCGCAAAGACGGCGGAACGGCTCCTACCGCTTCGTGACCGCCTTCGCCACCGCATCCACGCTGTCCATCAGCGAGAGCAGGGCGACGACGGCGATGACGACGATCACAGCCACGCTGCCGCCGTCGGCGAAGAAGTCGGGGTTGATCAGGCGACCGCTGGCGGCGAGCCAGATGGCCGGAACCGCGAACAGCAGCTGAAACACGATGGTCGCGATGGCCGTCGCGACCGAGGCCCCGGTGTACCAGGTGACGACGTGAAAGCTGATGCTCACGATCGCGTAGAACAGAATGACGTAGAAGGCGCCGCTCTGCCACAGATCCGGCCTGATCGGGCCGCCACCGCCGCTCTGCAGCACGATGAGCGTCGAGGCGATCACCACGAGAAAAATGGTGCCGCCCACGAGCTCGGCGACGTAGCCGCGCCGGTCGCGCACCTCGGGAAGACGGGACGGATGCCACGGCGCCGCCGCCCGCGACCGCCCCACCCGCGTGCGCTCGACGACAGCGAACACGAGGGTGACGACGAACGCAATCGTCACCCCGGTCTCGATCGCGCCGTACAGCGCCGTGCCGAAGCTCACGAGAGCGGTGGAGCCGGCCACGAACGTGGTCACCCCGTGGATGAGAAACCACAGCGGCACGACGGTCGACAGCAGCACGGTGAGCACCCGCACGTAGTCGAGGTACAGATCGGGGCCGATGAGCGCGAGGGGACGGTCGGTGTAGCTGGCGGCCAGGCTCCGCGGTGAGCCGAGCCCGGTGAGAACGTCGAGCTCCGCCTCGGCGGGCGGCGTGCCGTTCTCGAGGCGGTCGTAGATGGCGTCAGCGACGAGTGTGCGCAGCTCGGCCTCGATATCCGCGCGCTGTCTCTGGGGAATTGAGCGCAGTGTCTCGGCGACGTAGCGGTCGGTGAGTGTGGTCATCGCTTCTTCTCCAGGGCCGTGAAGGCGGCGCTCAGCTCGTTCCAGTCGGCGGTGAGGGTGGCGGCGAGCTCTGCACCCGCCGCGCTGGTCACATAGAACTTGCGGGGGCGGCTCTCGTCGGTGTTCCACTCGGCGGTCACCAGGCCCTGCTTCTCAAGGCGCCGCAGCAGCGGGTAGAGGGTGTTCGCGTCGACCGCGAACCCTGCCTCGTCGAGGGCGGTGAGCAGCGCGTAGCCGTAGTCGGGGGTGGCAAGCAGCTGCAGGCAGGCGAGCACGACCGTTCCGCGCCGCAGCTCTTGGCGGTGGGTGGCGAGTTCGTCGTCGTTGAGCACGTCTTCACGATACTGTGCGTCACACAGCAGCGGGCGCCGGGAGGGGCCAGCGAGCGGCGAGAACGAGGATTGCAACGCACAGGGCGATCTCGATGATCGAGTACAGCAGGTACAGCGGGGTTGTCGTGCCGACGAAGATCGTCGCGGTCTGCACGAGTGCCATGAACGACGCAGCGCCGATGTTGACCCAGCGGCCGACGCGGCGACCGAGCACCCGTGACAGCAGCACCATCACGATCGGAACCTGCATGAGCAGCCCGGCGGCGACGCTGAACGCGGGGGTGAATGTGATGCCGTTGAGCTCGCCGGCCAGGATGCCGGCGAGATACGCGGGCTCGTGCAGGCCGAGCACGTCGCAGTAGAGGTAGTCGAGCACGAGCACGATCCACAGCGTGCTGAGCAGGGTCTGTCGGTTCATGGTGGAGGCCTTCCGGTTAGAGTGATTGACACTATACTGTGTAACACACACCATAGTGTTACACCAAGGAGATCGATCATGAAGGCCATCATCCAGTCCCGCTACGGCGGGCCGTCCACCCTCGCGCTCGCCGAGGTGGCCACGCCGACCCCCGGGCCCGCCGAGGTGCTCGTTCGCGTGCGCGCGTCGTCGATCAACGCGGCCGACGCGCTGCTCATGCGCGGCGTGCCCTACATCGCGCGCGTCACCGGGCTGAAAGGACCGAGAGGACGGGATGTCGCCGGCGTCGTCGAGGCGGTGGGCAGCGCCGTCACCGCCTTCACCCCCGGCGACGAGGTTTATGCAGAGACCACCGCCGGAGCCTTCGCCGAGTTCACCGTGGTGCCCGCCGCGCGGCTCGCCCGCAAGCCGGCAAACCTCACGTTCGAGCAGGCGGCGTGCGTGCCGATCGCCGGCGCAACGGCCCTGCAGGCCATGCGCCTGGCTCGGGGGGAGAAAGTGCTCGTCACTGGCGCGACCGGGGGAGTGGGATGCTTCGCGGTGCAACTCGCGACCGTGGACACCGTGG